>CAMHPM010000070.1 GCA_946187025.1 uncultured Prevotellaceae bacterium | reverse complement strand
AAACGACTGCAGCAAAAGTGTGGTGGCACCACACACAATGTGTATATCAGATACACATCAGTTATTATTATTAATTAATTTGCAAAATAAGTAAACATATATTATGGCTATTTCATTAGCAGATATCAATGCCCTCCGCCAGAAGACACAGGCCGGACTGATGGACTGTAAGAAAGCTCTCACCGAAGCAAATGGTGACATGGAGGCAGCAATGGAGATTCTCCGCAAGAAAGGACAGCTTGTTGCAGCAAAGCGCTCAGACCGTGAAGCTGCTGAAGGTTGTGTACTCGCTAAGGTTGACGGCAACTTCGCAGCTATGATTGCCCTCAAGTGTGAGACCGACTTCGTGGCAAAGAACGCCGATTTCGTTGCACTGGCTCAAAAGATACTCGACCTCGCTGTAGCTAACCGCTGCAAGACCCTCGACGAAGTCAAGGCTCTCAGCATCGACGGAACACCAGTTCCTGATGCAGTGGTTGAACGTTCAGGCGTTACAGGTGAGAAGATGGAACTCGACGGTTACAACGTAGTTGAAGGCGAATACGTATGCGCTTACAACCACATGAACCAGAACTTCCTCTGCACACTCGTAGCTCTCAACCGCCCATGCGACGAGGCTATCGCAAAGAACATCGCCATGCAGGTAGCAGCTATGTCGCCTGTAGCTCTCGACGAGAAGTCTGTACCACAGTCTGTAAAGGACGCAGAACTGGCTGCCGACATCGAGAAGGCAAAGCAGAACCAAATCAACAAGGCTGTTGAGGCTGCAATCAAGAAGGCTGGCATCAACCCAGCACACGTTGACAGCGATGATCACATCGAGTCGAACATGGCTAAGGGATGGATCACTCCAGAGCAGGCACAGCTGGCACGCGAAATCAAGGTTAAGGTTGCTGAAGAGAAAGCTGCCAACCTGCCAGAGCAGATGATTCAGAACATCGCTCAGGGTATGCTCTCTAAGTTCTACAAAGAGTCTTGTCTGCTCGACCAGGCTTATATCGACGACAGCAAGGTGAGCGTTGCTCAGTATCTGCAGAGTGTTGATAAGGAACTGACCGTTACCGACTTCAAGCGCTTCACACTCCGTGCTGAATAATAAATACACAATCGACCTGTTGGCTGGTGGTATCGACGGATTGACTGTCTGCTACGACATCGACGATAAGTTCTTTCAAACTATCGACGGACTTGTTGCACACGGACAGATACAAACTACCGTACGTGTAGAAGCGGGCACTCGCACCATGTTCAAGCTGCACATCCATTCTGTTGGTTGGGTGTCAGTACCGTGCGACCGGTGTCTTGCCGACATGCAGATACCAATCGACACCAACGACGAACTCTCAGTAAAACTCGGCAGCGAATACTCCGACGAAGGCGAAGTGGTAGTCATACCCGAAACCGATGGATATATCGATACTGCACAGTTCATATACGAGTTCGTTGTGCTGAGCCTTCCGCTGAAGCGGGTACACGAGCCGGGACAATGCGATGAGGCAACACTCAGAGCACTCAACTCTCACCTCGCATCTTTGGAAGACGATGAAGATGACGACTGAGCCGACAGCCGACTAATTAAGAAACAAACAAGAAAAAATACAGAATTATGGCACATCCGAAAAGAAGACAATCGAAGACCAGAGGTCGCAAACGTCGTACCCACGACGGAGCCGTTGCTCCTACATTGGCAGTATGTCCAAACTGCGGCGAGTTCTATGTATATCACACAGTATGCCCAGCATGTGGATACTACAGAGGCAAGATTGCAATCGTGAAGGAAGAAGCAATCTAAAAACAATAAAATTATCTAAGACAAGACGCACCCAGCTAATGCTACGGGTGCGTCTTTCTTTTGTAGTCCGAATCGTTTATAAGAAAACGCACAACATGCCGATGACTGCTGCCGAGTGGACAGAGCTGGAGGTATATCTCAACACCACGAGCGATGACTTCGTAAAGCGTCTTCTCGATGCTCATCCCGATATCGACGAAATGGTGTTGCGTTTCTGCATGTTGCTTCGTCTTGGGCTCACCAACCGACAGATGGCTGTGGTATATAGCATTGCGGAGAAGTCGGTGAAGCAGAAGGCATACACCTATAAGAATAAGTTGAACGTTGTGCCAGACGGTGTGTCGCTGCGCGAATATATCGAGAAACTGTAGGGCAATATATAAATTGATAATTGCCGATTGACAATTAGGCATCCGCACGGCTCAATTATATTTCATTGATTATATATTATATACATTGTCGATTGCCATTTTTCAAATAATTGCTACCTTTGCACTTCGGAGATTGAAGATTGGCTTCAGCTATTAATTATCGATTGTATATTATATTAAATAAATCAAAATGCATAAATCAGGTTTTGTAAACATAGTAGGGAATCCCAATGTGGGTAAATCGACGCTCATGAACCTCTTCGTGGGAGAGCGGATATCAATTGCTACATTCAAGGCACAGACCACGCGCCACCGCATCATGGGAATCATCAACGACGACGATTGTCAGATAGTGTTCAGCGACACCCCGGGTGTGCTGAAACCCAACTACAAGTTGCAGGAGTCGATGCTGGCGTTCTCGGAGAGTGCCCTCACCGATGCCGACGTGTTGCTCTATGTCACCGACCCCATCGAGTCGGTCGATAAGAACAGCGAGTTCTTGCAGAAGGTGGCAAAGATGTCTATTCCTGTGTTGGTGCTCATCAACAAGATTGACCTCACCACCCAGGACAAGCTCATCGAACTGGTGGAGCAGTGGCATACGTTCCTTCCAAATGCCGAGATAGTGCCCGTATCTGCCACTTCGCGTTTTAATGTCGATGCAGTGTTGCGCCGTGTGAAGGAACTCCTGCCCGAGTGTCCGCCTTATTTCGATAAAGACCAGCTCACCGACAAGCCGGCACGTTTCTTCGTGAGCGAAATCATACGCGAGAAAATCCTGCTTTTCTATGACAAAGAGATACCTTACAGCGTGGAGGTGGGTGTGGAGAGTTTCAAGGAAGAACCGAAACTCATACGCATAGGTGCCGTGATATACGTTGAGCGCGACAGCCAGAAGGGCATCATCATAGGTCATCAGGGCAAGGCATTGAAGAAAGTTGCCACCGAGGCGCGCAAGAGCCTCGAACGCTTCTTCAACAAGAAAATCTACCTCGAAACCTACGTCAAGGTCGATAAAGACTGGCGCAACTCCGACAAGGAACTCAACATCTTCGGGTATAACGACATCTGATAACTGTTAAGTAGTTATTCATCCAAAGGTAAGTGATATGATAAATAGCAATCAGCAAAAGTCGAAACCTTCATGGTTCGGTGATGCCTTAATGCTAATCACGACAGTGATGCCAATGATGATTTGTACGGCATTGATATGTTCGTTGTGGGTGAATTTTGCGTTTGCACTTATGTCGGCGGTTTTCTTCTTCTGGCTTTCCATTCCTTCTATTATTGCGAGTATTGTGTTCATGGTCAGAGCCCGCAAGATGACTAATTTCAGGGAGAGACTGGTTTTTGCCTGGGGAAGCATGAATATCATACTATTCGTTTTATGCTGTTTTCTCCGACTACCAATGCAAAGTTGCTCTGTCGAAGAAATGGCGGCTCATTATGAGCAACATGGGAAAGAAATGGATGAGACAATCGCATATATTGATCAGGCATTAGATGACAGCGCATTTATACATTTGGAGTTTGACGGTTACAGGGTCGAGATGTTTCATGTGTCGGGTAAGAGGGATTCATTGATACATAATCATTGGGATGATGCAGGGGTAATGAAGGATTCCCTTATGAGCGTTGTAGGTCTTACGAAGGAGGAGTTTGACAATATCCGGACGAGGCTCAAGAGAATCGGATGTATTGGAGTTGCTACAGGAAATGCCCACAGCCGAGCAGAACTCTTCTTACGCCGTGTAGGAACGGGTATGTATTCTTATGATATTTACAAGCGTCCACTGACAGAAGAGGAAAAAGAGATGTTCATGCACGATGGCATGTTTATCCCATATAGCGATAAGGTAATTTTTGTTTATGGCGGTGGGGTCTTCGGACCACAGTCTTTCCCTGAAGAGGCAAAAAGGTCTTTCCTGAAACAACACAAGCCTTGGTGATAAAATAGGTTCAAGCAAGGATGAAGATATATTCGCATGAGCCTGTATGTACGTACGCGCAGATGCACTTATTTTGAATTGCTGGTAAATATCACACCAGTGCCGATATCAAAGCCGTAATGACGGAAAATGGGGTGGAGTGGGACGGTTTTTGCCTTACCGTGCTTGCTGTTGCCGACTTTTTCCTTAACTTTGCACGCAGATTAAGGATAGAATAACGTATATGAGACGAGTATTTTTGCTAATGACAGCTATGGTGTGTGCCGCGACGATGCACGCACAGCGTGAGTACCGAGTTACTGGCGTGGATTACCAGCAGACGACACGTGTGTATATGAATGAAGTGGGCGATAGTGTGGTGATTGATTCGGCCGATGTGCGCGATGGCAAGTTCACGTTCGTCGGGCGCGTGGAGGGCTCGAAGTATGTTGAACTCGTGTCGAAAGAGGGCAATCCGTTGGGGCAGTTCGTGCTCGAACCTAGCACCATCAGTCTCTACGGCAACAACTACTACGGAAAAGGTGCTCCGCTCAACGATGCCTTCGTGAAGCTGGTGAACGAACTCAGTGTGTTTGAAAAGATGGAGAGCGAGGGTAAATTGTCGAAAGAAGATTCCTACAACATACACATGGCCAAGGTGGTGGAGCTGGTGAGCACTCACCTCAACGACGGCCTCGGTGCACGTGCGTTCTACTACTTCAACTACTATATCGAGAAGTTCACGTTCAAAGTGCTGTTCGACCACGGAGGCCCGATGATAAAGAAAGTGCCGGGACTTGCACGGTTGCGCGAAAACTATGAACGTACAGCCAAGACCGAGGAATGCATGATGTTCACCGACTTCAAGGTGGAATACGACGGCCAGGTGCACCGCCTGTCCGACTATGTGGGTAAGGGCCGTTATGTGCTTATCGACTTCTGGGCATCGTGGTGCGGACCTTGCAAGGCCGAGATTCCGAACATCATCGAAGCTTACAACAAATACAAGGACCGCGGATTCGTGGTTGTGGGCATCCCTGTGAACGACAAACCCGAAGACACCAAGAAGTCGATGGAGCAGTTGGGCATCACCTACCCGCAGATACGCGACATCGATGGTGCCGCCTCATCGGCCTACGGTGTGGCCTACATTCCTCAAATCATCCTCTTCGGTCCCGACGGCACCATCCTGCGCCGCGGCCTCAGAGGCGAGGAAATCATGAAAACCGTGGACGAGTATATGGAGCGGAAGTGAAGAGATATATTACGGTGTATTCACTTGCAAAGATTTGCCTTTTCGTTGCTTCTTTCACTTTGCGGTATGCAGAAAAGGGCTTAATATGCAAATAATTGGCTGTTGAGAATTGACAATTGACAATTATTTCGTACCTTTGCATTTCAAATGAGCACAGAGAGCACAGAGGAGACAGAGAACACAGAGAGCACGGAAGAGACAGAGAACACAGAGGAGACGGAACTGTTCCATCAGCTATTAACTTCGTTCGAATAAATTCAGACGTTTTCTCGCCATGGCAGAGCAAGCAAGTTTTGACTCCGTCGAGCTAAACCTTCTCTGCACATCTGGCTTATCGAAAACGTTCGCTTTTGTCACGACTCGGCATAGCTTAAGCAAGCTTAGCTCTGCTCTCGCTGCTCCAAAAGGTCATTATTCATTATACATTATTCATTGATAGTAACATGGCAAATCTCTTAGCGATAGTAGGACGCCCGAATGTGGGCAAATCGACTTTGTTCAACCGCCTGACCAAGACTCGTCACGCCATTGTGAGCGAGGAGGCCGGCACTACGCGCGACCGCCAGTATGGCAAGTGTGAGTGGGGCAACAAAGAGTTTTCGGTGGTCGATACCGGTGGATGGGTGGTAAACTCCGACGACATCTTCGAGGAGGAAATCCGCAAACAGGTGCTCATAGCCATCGAGGAGTGTGATGTCATCCTGTTCATGGTTGATATCATGACTGGTGTGACCGACCTCGACATGCAGGTGGCCAACATCCTGCGTCGCTCGAAGGTGCCTACAATCCTCTGTTGCAACAAGACCGACAGCAACGAGCTGCGATATAATGCCGCTGAGTTCTACTCGCTCGGACTTGGCGACCCTGTGTGCATATCGGCCTCTACCGGTAGCGGTACGGGCGATTTGCTCGACCTCGTGGTGAGCAAGTTTCGCAAAGAGATGTCGGACATCATGGAGGAGGACATCCCTCGCATCGCCGTCGTTGGTCGTCCGAATGCTGGCAAGTCGTCGATTATCAATGCATTCCTCGACGACGACCGCAACGTGGTGACCGACCTTGTTGGCACTACACGCGACTCCATCTATACCAAATACGACAAGTTCGGGTTCGACTTCTATCTGGTCGATACGGCAGGCATCCGCAAGAAGAACAAGGTGAGCGAAGACCTGGAGTTCTACAGCGTGATGCGAGCCATACGTGCCATCGAAAACAGCGATGTGTGCATACTCATGATCGATGCCACACGTGGTATCGAGGGTCAGGACCTCAACATCTTCCAGGTGATACAGAAGAACCAGAAGGGACTTGTGGTCGTGGTCAACAAGTGGGACCTCGTGGAAGACAAGAGCAAGGAGGCCGTGAAGTTCTTCGAAGACACCATACACCAGCGCTTTGCTCCGTTCACCGATTTCAAGATTGTGTTTGCTTCGGCTGTTACGAAACAGCGCATTTTCAAGGTGCTCGAAGAGGCAAAGAACACCTACAAGAGTCGCACCAACCGAGTTTCGACCCACCAGCTCAACGAGGTGATGCTGCCAATCATCGAAGCCACTCCGCCACCATCGCTCAAGGGTAAGTACATCAAGATAAAGTATTGTATGCAGTTGCCGGCAACCTACGTGCCGTCGTTTGTGTTCTATGCCAACCTGCCGCAATATGTGAAGGAACCATACAAACGCTTTCTCGAAAACCAAATACGTGAGCACTGGAACTTCACCGGCACACCTATTAATATATTTATAAGGCAAAAATAATGGCGTTTACTATTTAGCCATTTACCATTTACCATTTCCATGCGGGATGAAACTTATGTTCACTTTTCGGGATGAAACTCAGATTCTTAACTTTTCACTCTTCACTTTTCACGCCTTTAAGTGTGGGCTTGCTTGCTTTGCTGCTGCTCTCATCATGTAGCAGCAAGACTGATGCCGACCGTGCACAGGATGTTGTGGTAGAGACGCTCACTGCATTCTATGCAGGCGATGTCGATAGCTACATCTCACATAGCGATTTCGGCTCGGAACTCACATCGGGCCGCGACAGCCTTCTGCGTCTTATGCTTGGCCGAT
>CAMHPM010000069.1 GCA_946187025.1 uncultured Prevotellaceae bacterium | reverse complement strand
AGTTGGGTGAAGATGCTCCAGCGCGAGGCACCGAAGATGCGGCGCACATGCATCTCGTGGCTGCGATGCGCTCGCATCACGGCATGGAGGTTGACGAAGTTGAACACACCAACCAGCAGCAACATCACTGCCACACCCAGCAGCATCCACAGATGCACACTGGAGGTACTCCTGCGACGCTCTATGTCGGTATCTTCGCTGTTCACCATGTTCATCATGTCGTGGTAGGGAACAAGCAAGTAGCGCAACGGCTGATTCAGGTATGAACGGAAGCTCTGTATGGGTTGGCGCTTGTTGTATGCCTCGATGTCAGCACCCTCGTATGTCAGCACCAGGCACATGTTCAGTGCATTATCCACCCAAGGGTCATCACCCCGGTAGTTTGCCAGGTCGAAGCAGATGGATGTCTTGCACCGCGGTTTGCGATACACACCCACCACGGTGTTCAGCTCTCCATCTCCCACCTCGAAGGTCTTGCCTACCATGCTCTCGCCTTTCTTCGTCGATATCCGTTCGGCCAGTTCGGTGCTTATGATGCACTGCCCGTCGGCCACCAGATGTGCGGTGCCTTCAACGATGTCGATGGGGTATATGCTGTCGAACACGCTATCTACTGCAATGGCATCGGGATATATCACCTGGCCGTCGGCCTGACGCAATGAATAGTTATGTCGGAGTGCAATGGTTGTGTATCGTTCCACCTCGCTCTGTCCCTCGACAGGCGATATGAATCCTTCTTCGTTATTGATTTCGAATGGCATGCCGGTCTCATACGGGCTGGTGATGGGTGCCCCTTCGGTGAAGCGGACACCCAGCACGTAGGTGCGGTCGAGGTCGGGCATGAACGAGTCGGCAGTCCACTCCTGATGCAGGTAGCGACCGATGATGACGGTGCCACTTAGGCTTATCACCAGTCCCAACACCGACAGAGCGGTGTAGCTCTTCATGCGCGAGATAATGCGGATAGATTGTTTGAGTTTGAACATAGTTTTTAATGAATAATGGATAATGAATAATGAATAGCGGGCGAAACCCATCCGGATGGCACTCCCTCCCGGCTGGGGAGAGGTCCTCCATATTTACTACAAACCTCGTGCCAAATCGGTAAATCGCTGTGTATCTTCTACATATTCATTATTCTGATTGGTGCTTGCTGTGCGATTCTGCCCATTCATCGTGCGGAAACGCACAGGGTGAAGACCGTTCCTTCTCCTTCCTTGCTCTCCACGCCGATGGTGCCGCCATGCTCGATCATCACCTGGCGACAGAGGCTCAGCCCTATGCCCGACCCCTGTGGCTTGGTGGTGAAGAACGGCAGGAAGATGCGCCCGCCGACGTCGGTCGGAATGCCGCGCCCGTTGTCGGACACGCTGATAGTCGTGGCATCGGGCATCGACACCTCGATGCGGGTGGCTCCGCTCTCGCGTGCATTGGTCAGCAGGTTTATCATCACCTGCTCCATCTGGGTGCGGTCGGCATATAGTGTACGGCCATCGATGGAGGCAGTATCGGGGAAGCTGACCTCGGGATAGAGCTGGTGGAGGTGTGCGAAGAAGTCGGCCACGCTGAATTCGGTGCGTTCGGGTCGGCCGATGCGTGTGAGCAGCCTGTAGCCTTCGACAAACTCCATGAGCGAACGGCAGCGGCGGTTGATGACGCTGAATGCCTCGTTCTCCTCGCTTAAAGTCTCGCTGATTGAGATGATGGGTGTGAGCGAATTCATTATCTCGTGGGTCAGCACACGTATGAGCTGCTGCCATGCCTCCATCTCGCGTCGGCTCATGAGCGACGACACGTCCTTCAGCGTTATGATGATGCTGCGCCGGCCGTCGATGCTGATGAGTGCCGACGAAAGTGCGTGGCCGTCAACCTCGTCGCGCCTGTCGGCCACAGCGGTCATCACGGCCTCGGGCACTGTTGCCGCATCGGTGCCAAGGTACTCGCGTGCCGCCTGGTTCATCCAGTCGATATGTCCCGACGTGGTGCATACCACGAGTGCGGTGTCGATGTTTTCGGTGAGCTGACGCAGGTAGAGTTGCTGGCGGTGCAGGTCGGTGAGCCTCTGATGCAGGCGTTCGTTCTCGGCCTCGATGGCCCGGTATGAGAACCTCATGCGGCTGATGCGTGTAGCAAGGGCTGTGGCGATGCATACGAGACACAAGGCACACCCCACGGCACAAAACGGGAGCGACGCGGCGATGCACCCGATGACGGCTGCGGTAAGCAGCGAGATACCTACGATGTATGCGATATATGTTTTCATAAATTATATGTTTTTCTATTTCATACAAGTTGCGGATGCCAATTGTAGTTAAAGGGAAGTTAAAGGGAAGTTAAAGGGAAGTTAAAGGGACAATACCTACAGGCGGTATCATTCGTCCTTTTAACTCCTGAGCGAAGCGATAACTTCTTTTCCAATCCTTTCTATTCCTTAAAACTGAAGCAACTGGATCTTGCGAAAGTTGACTCATTTCAGTTTGCGATAGAGCGCGTACCGGGTGATGCCCAGCAGCTCGGCCGCCTGACTCATGTTGCCGCCGGTGATGCGCATGGCCCGTTCGATGGCTTCCTGCTCCAGTCGCTCGAGGTTGAGGGTTGCAGCCGGTTCGTGGCGGCGCATGGGTGGCGGCGCGAGGGTGAAATCGGATGCCGATAGACTGCGGCCCTGACTCATGAGTACTGCCCGCTCCACGCTGTGCATCAACTCGCGCACATTGCCCGGCCACTGGTGGGTGAGGAGTTTCTGACGTGCATCGCGGCCGATGCCTCCCACCTCCTTATTATATTTACGTGCGTACACGCGCGCGAAATGTTCGGCCAGCAGCATGATGTCGTCGCCTCGCTCGCGCAGTGGCGGTATGGTCAGTTCGATGGTATTGATACGGTAGAGCAGGTCCTGACGGAATGTCCCTTCATCTACACGTCGGTGCAGGTCGGCATTGGTTGCCGATATGAGTCGGATGTCGATTCGTGTCTGTGTGGTTGCACCCAGCCGCGAAATCTCGCGTCGCTCGAGTGCTGCCAGCAGTTTGGCCTGCAACGACGGTGGTAGGTTGCCTATCTCGTCGAGAAACAGCGTGCCGCCGCTGGCCGTCTCCATGCGTCCCGCCTTGGCGCGGTGGGCATCGGTGAACGCACCTTTCTCGTAACCGAAGAGTTCGCTCTCAAACAGATGTTCGGGCACACTGCCCAGGTCGATGCTCACAAACGGACGGTCTTTCCTCGCCGACATGTGGCAAATCATGCGTGCTGCCACGTCTTTGCCCGTGCCGTTCTCGCCCAGGATGAGGATGTTGGCATCGGTGGGTGCCACCTGAGCGATGGTCGTCATCACGCGCTTCATGACAGGACTTTCGCCAATCATGACCGGCGCGGCATCGCTACCCGACGGAGCCGTCACAGCCTCCACCTTCTGCTCCAGCTGTCGGTTGCGCTTGCGCTCCTGTCCCAGCTTCACGCCAGCAAACAGCGTGGCCAGCATGTGGCTGTTGTCGAAGGGTTTGGTCACAAAATCGGTGGCACCGCTCTTGAGCGCACGCACCGCCTTGTCGGCATCGCTGTAGGCAGTCATCATCACCACCACGGCCTGCGGGTCGTGCTGCAGGATTCGACGGAGCCATTCGAAACCCTCCTCGCCGCTGATGGCATCGCGACGGAAGTTCATATCCATCAACACCACGTCGGGCTGTATCATGTCGTAGAACCGCAGTATCTGGTCGGGCCGTGTGGTCACACGCAGGTCGTCAACCAGCGGTTTCAGCAGCAGGTTGAGCGCAAAGAGGATGTCTTCGTTGTCATCGACGATAAGTATCTTTCCTTTTGAAGCCATATATGAAATATATAATATAAAATCAATAATATATAATTGAGCCATGCGGATGCTCGGAGTACCCCGAGTGCTCGGAATGCTCTGAGTTCTCCGAGCTATCTGAGTTCTCTGACTGCAAAGATACGGATATAAATCAGAATACATGTTGCCATCCATGCACTTTTTCACTAAAACGTGCGAGATTGCTCACCGATGTGCGAAAACGCACGTTGGCAGTGCGCATCCGCACATCGACATCGGTGCTCTCGCTGCACTCTATGCGTTCACTATCAATAGTATAACCTTGTTGGCACACTCTTTGTATATTGCACAAACATGAAGATAAGAATACTTACACTGATAATGCTCACAGTTGCAGTCGTGGCACGCGGACAGGACTCCGACACACTGCGCCTCACGCTGGCTCAGGCCATACGGTTGGCACAAGAGCAATCGACCGATGCGCTGTCGGCACGCCATCAGCTCGAGGCAGCTACCTGGGCCTACCAGGGTCACAAGGCCAACTACCTGCCGTCGCTATCGTTGTCGGCATCACCCAACCTCAACCGCCAGCTCAACAGCATAGTGCAACCCGACGGCACCAGCTCGTTCGTGAGACAGAACCAGCTCAGCACCAACCTCAACCTGTCGCTCAGCCAAAACATCTGGTTCACGGGCGGCAACCTGTTTGTCAGTTCAAGCCTCTACAGGCAAGACGAGTTTGAACGACACACACATTCCTACAGCTCCGTGCCAATATCCATAGGCTACAGCCAGAGCCTGTTCGGCCATAACAGCCTGAGATGGGACCGCCGCACCGAACCCCTGCGCTACCGACGGGCACAGAAGGCATACCGCGAGACGATGGAACTCATCGCCTCGCGCACATGCAGCTACTTCTTCTCGTTGGCCGGGGCACAGACATCGCTCAGCATCGCGCGGCAGAACTACGCAGTGAGCGACACCCTCTACCGATATGCCAGCCGCCGCTACGACATCGGGACCATAACCGAGAACGAGATGCTGCAAATCGAAGTGAACCGCCTGTCGGAGGAGACCAACTGCATGAATGCCGCCATCGAAGTGGACGAAGCGATGCAAAGCCTGCGCTCGTATCTGGCAATCGACAATGCGACCGACATAGTGGTGGTGCCCGACAGCAGCGTGCCCAACCTGCAAATCGACCCCATGCAGGCACTCGCTCAGGCACTCGAGCAAAGTCCCGACCCCGACTACTACCGCCTGTCCCGACTCGAAAGCGAAGACGACCTCGCTCGTGCTCGTGCCAGCCGCGGCCTCAAAGCCGAGCTATACATGCAGTTCGGACTGTCGCAGACGGGAGCCACAGTACACGACGCCTATCAGCGACCATCCAATCAGCAATACATAAGCCTGTCGCTCAGCCTGCCGCTGCTCGACTGGGGACGAGGCAAGGGGCAGGTGCGCGTGGCACGTTCGCGCCTCCAACTCACCCAGCTCGCCGGCGAACAAGGCATGCACGACTTCCGGCAGAACGTGTTGAAGGTGGTGAACCAGTTCAACCTCCAGTCGCGACGGGTAGATGTAGCACGGCGCACCCGCCAAACTGCCCTACGTCGCTACGAAGTGGCCCGATGGATGTACATACAAGGCCGCACCACACTGCTCGAATTCATGAACAGCATCAGCGAAAAAGACGCAGCACAACGCAACTTCATCGCCTCCATGCGAACATATTGGGAGCTATACTACACAATAAGAAGCATGGCAGGAGAGGTGATGGAAACCCCTCTCTTATCTCCCCGAAGGGGAGAGGATACCATCCGGATGGAAAAGGCTCCTCCCCTTGGGGGAGGCGGGGGAGAGGTTAAAGGGACGATACCTACTCCGAGGCAACATTCGTCCTTTTAACTCCTGAGCGAAGCGATAACTTCTTTTCCATTCCTTTCCATTCCAAATAATTAAATAGTAAATCTGTAAATGGTAAATGATACTATGGACATCAAACTACCACCACGCCCCTGGTACAAACGCTACCGCTACCACCTGCTCGGCGCCTGCCTGCTTGCCGCACTGATAGGGTACGCCATTTATGTCAACCTGAAGCCACGCACGCTGCGGCTGCATATCGACGACGACCAGATAGCCGTCGTCGTGGATACCACATTCATGGAATACACAAACATCGACGGTACCGTCACACCCATATCCACCCTGCGCATCAACACCGCCGAGGGGGGAATCGTGGAGGACGTGATGTGCCGCAGCGGCGATATGGTAAGCAGGGGCGACACGATACTCACCCTCAGCAATCCGTCGCTCATCCGTCAGCTCGAGGACGAACACATGCAATACGAGCAAAAGGCCATGACCTATCGCCGACAAATCATCGAGATGCAACAGCGGGCCATCACGCTGCGACAGCAGGCAATGCAGGCACAGTACGAGCTGAGCCGCCTCGAGAAAAGCTTTGCACTCGAGCAGGAAGAGGCACACATGGGCATGAAGAGCAAGGCACAACTCGAGGTGGCACGCGACGAATACAACTACAAGACGCAATCTGTGCGCCTCACACTCGAGAGCCTGTCGCAAGACTCGGTGCTCAACGTCATCAGCCTTGGCCTCATTGAGCAGCAGATGAAGATAGACCAACGCCAGTATCAGCAGCAGCGCGAACGCCTCAGCTCACTGGCCGTAGTGTCGCCAGCCGACGGACAAATCAGCGAACTCAACGTAGCAATCGGTCAGCAACTCGGTAGCGACCAATGCATCGCAAGCCTCGGGATACTCACCAGCTACAAAGTCACCGCACGCATGAACGAATACTACGCCGACCGCATTACCGACGGCCAACCCGCCACAGTCGTGCTACACGGCCGCACCCACAAGCTACACGTGAGCCACACCAGCCGTCAAGTGACCAACCAGGGGTTCGATATCGAACTCATGTTCGACCACCTTCCACCAGATGACCTACGCCCCGGTGCCACCCTCCGCCTACAAATCGAACTTGGCAAACCCGGACGTGCCATCGTAGTGCCACGCGGCACATTCTACGCAACCACCAGCGGCCTGTGGATCATGCGCCTCGACCCACTTGGCCGGCATAGGGCACTGCGTACCCCCATACGCCTCGGCCGCCAAAACCCACGATGGTATGAAGTCGTAGAAGGCCTCGCGGCCGGCGACCGTGTCATCATAGGCGGCTACGAGCAGATGGGCGACGCAGAAGTGATAGAATGGTGAGGGTTTTTGCACCCTTTACATACACAAAAGACAAAAACAGGAATAAAGAGACACACGATGTGAGAATTATTTATTACATTTGCGCATCAATATGCAAAAACTGATAACTATATGGCATATAGACCCGCAAATGAGACAAGCAAAAGGGATGATGAAAGCATCGGGATAACAACTCACAGGAGGTGGAAGACAGCAATCGTAGGTGGAGGTGCTGCCGGTTTCTTTTGCGCCATCAACCTCGGAGCAATGTGTCGTGACATGGAAATAACAATATTCGAACAGGGTCACAAAGTGCTTCGCAAGGTAGAGGTGTCGGGTGGCGGGCGCTGCAATTGCACCAACACATTTCGTGATGTCACCGACCTTTCACAAGTGTATCCACGCGGTTCTCGCCTCATGAAACGGCT
>CAMHPM010000068.1 GCA_946187025.1 uncultured Prevotellaceae bacterium | reverse complement strand
CTCAACAGTCCGTACGAGTTTGTGCTGTTCAACATGGTGGCAGGACTTGTGGTGGTGCTCAACCTGAGGGAACTGACACAGCGGTCGCAGATAATCCATACGTCGATTGTGGCCACAATCACATATTGTGCGTTCTACATTTGTCATGAGTTCAGCATCGGAGCCGAAGTGGCCGATCTGGAACGCCGGGTATTCATCTTCTTCTGCATCAACGGTCTCCTCCTGCTCTTCATCTACCCGTTGTTCTGGGTGATGGAGAAGTTGTTCGGGTTTGTGAGCGATGTGACCCTCGTCGAACTTTCAAACATAAACCACCCGTTGCTGCAAAAGATGTCGGAAGAAGCCCCGGGCACGTTCCAGCATTCGATGCAGGTAGCCAACCTCGCAACCGAGGTGGCAAAGAAGATTGGAGGTAAGTCGCAACTGGTGAGGACAGGGGCCTTATACCACGATATAGGCAAGATTGAGCGTCCGGTGTTCTTCACCGAGAACCAGGCCGGAGGCAATCCGCACAAACACCTCAGTGCGGTGAAGAGTGCCGAAGTGATTATCGCTCATGTGGCTCGTGGCATATCGCTGGCCGAGAAATATAACCTGCCGGAACAGATAAAAGGTTTCATACGTACTCACCACGGTACGGGCACAACCAAGTATTTCCTCGTGACATACAAGAACGAGCATCCCGACGAAGAAGTCGATGAATCCCTGTTCAGATACCCGGGACCAAACCCTCGCACCAAGGAAGAGGCCATACTCATGATGGCCGACACGGTGGAAGCTGCATCGCGCAGCCTGAACGAATATACGGAGGAGAACATAGGAAACATGGTGGACCGCCTGGTGGATTCACAGGTGGATGACGGCTTCTTCAAGGAGTGTCCAATTACGTTCAAAGATATTGCCGACGCAAAAGAAGTGATGAAAGAGCGTCTGAAAACCATGTATCACACACGTATTTCATATCCCGAACTCAACAAAAACGGCGACGAAGGCAATAAAAATTAGTTTTTGGAGTTATAACAAAGGATAACAAGCTACGACCCGACAATGCGCATACGTACATTCATATTGCTGACAATGCTGCTCACACAAACGCGAGCGGCTTTTGCTCAATGGGATGTACAGTTCTCGGACTTCCAGTCGCTCAAGTCGTATTTCAACCCAGCAGTCTCGGGTACCGACGGCCTGCTCAATGTAGGAGCGGCATACTCCATACAGATGGCGGGGTACGACGATGCACCTGTGAGCATGTATGCAGGAGTGGATATGCCTATATACTTCCTCAGTCCCCGACATGGTGCCGGCCTGAGTTTTACCAACGATGAACTTGGTATATTCAAGACTCAGCGCATGGCACTGCAATATTCCTTCAACTTGAAAATGGGTCAGAAAGGACGGTTGGCATTAGGTGTGCAGGCAGCTATGATGAACGAGACCATCGATGCAAGCGACATGGAGCTGGAACAAGACAACGACCCGTCGTTCCCTTCATCATCGGTCGATGGCGAGCGGCTCGACTTCGGGGCTGGCATATACTATTACCACCCACGGCTATGGGCCGGACTATCGTGTATGCACCTCACTGCGCCTACGATGAATATGGGCGAAAAATACGAAATAGAGATATCGCGCATGTATTATTTTATGTCGGGATGCAATATTAAGATAAAAAATACGTTATTATCCTTACAGCCCGCACTCATGGTGCAGACCGACATGCAATCGTGGCGTGAAGACGTGCAGTGCAAAGTGTTCTATGAATACGAAGGGCGTAAATTCTACGCAGGAGTGAATTACAGCCCTGGCACATCGGTCACTGCAATGGTTGGCGGCAGTTTCCACGGCATACAGCTTGGATACTCATACCAGGCATACACTGGTGGAGTGGGACTGCAAAACGGATCGCATGAGATAGTGTTCAACTACAAGACCGACCTCGACCTTTTCAAGAAAGGCAAGAACTTGCATAAGAGTGTAAGGTTCCTGTAGTAAAAGCTGCAATTAATGAATGGTGAATAATGGATAATGAATGACTGGTGATAGTTTTCATTTCGTCATTATAATAAAACATTGAGTATAAATAAAAAAAACAATAGAGAATATATGAGAAAAGGAATTTTAGCTGCAAGCACTCTTGCACTTGCCATCACGGTGGCATCGTGCATGGGCTCTCGTGGAGCCGCCGAGGCCAATGGAGGCGAGGTGACAGGAGTGGGAGGCACATCCATCTCAGAGCCGGCACCATACGGCATGGTACTTGTGAAACGAGGTTCGCTCAAGATGGGAACCAGCGACACCGACAGTCTGTGGGGTAAGCAGATGCCCGAACGTGAGATATCGGTAGATGCGTTCTGGATGGACGAGACAGAAGTAAGCAATTCTAAGTACAGACAGTTTGTGCAGTGGGTGCGTGACTCCATACTGCGCGAACGACTGGCTGATGCCGGATACGATGAGTACAGAATCGAAGAAGACAGGAACGGAGATCCTGTCACTCCGCATCTCAACTGGGCCAAGGCCCTGCCATGGCGTAATCCCGACGAAGACCAGGAACAGATACTCAACAGCGTATATACCTATCATCCGTTCGACGGAACCAAGATGCTAGATGCCAGCCAGATGAACTATCGTTACGAGACGTTCGACTACACCATGGCGGCTCAACGCAAATATCGCCTCAACCCGGCCGAACGTAACCTCAACACCGACATAGCCGTAGATGAAAACGAGGTCATCATGATATCGAAGGACACCGCATACATCGACGACGAAGGACGTATTGTCCGTCAGACACTGACTCGTCCGCTTTCGAGCATGTGGGACTTTGTCAACACATACATCATAAACATCTATCCCGACACCACATGCTGGGTCAACGACTTCCAGAATGCAGAGAACGAGTTATACATGCGCCTGTACTTCTCACACCCTAATTACAATGAATATCCTGTAGTGGGAGTGAACTGGGAGCAAGCCAATGCTTATTGTAACTGGCGCACCGACTACCTCATGCGTGGACTGGGCGGAAGTGCCAAGTTTATCCAGCGTTATCGCCTGCCGACCGAGGCTGAGTGGGAATATGCAGCACGTGGTCGCGACGGCAACGAACTGCCATGGGAGAACCCCGACGTGAAGAGCGACAAGGGATGCTTCTATGCCAACTTTAAGCCCGACCGTGGAAACTACACCATGGACGGAAACCTCATCACGTCGAAGGTAGGTATTTATTCGGCCAACTCAAATGGTCTGTACGATATGGCAGGCAACGTGGCCGAATGGACATCGACCGTTTATACCGAAGCAGGAATCCTGTCGATGAGCGACATGAACCCGACCTTGAAATACAACGCAGCACTCGAAGACCCATACGCGCTGAAAAAGAAATCGGTACGTGGTGGTTCGTGGAAAGACCCCGAGAGCTTTATCAAGTCGGCATGGCGTTCATACGAATACCAGAACGTAGGACGCTCATTCATCGGTTTCCGATGCGTACGCACACAAGTGGGCACAGCCACTAAGCAGAAGAAGTAATATTCATTCCGTGTTTGAATATCTGCACAATACAAATAAAACGTAAACTTATAATCACTAAACATAAAAGATTGTGGCAAAGAATAATATCATATCAAAGATGCAGACTTGGATGGACAGCCGTACAGGTCAGCAATTTCTGAACTACGCATATAGCTGGGGCGCATCAATTGTGATTCTCGGTGCATTGTTCAAGATTACTCACATCAAGGGAGCCGACTTCATGCTCTTCCTCGGAATGGGCACAGAGGTCATCGTGTTCTTCCTCGCAGGTTTCGAGCGTCTTTACGACGACGACGGAAAAGAGGAAACGACCGCCGACACAGCCACAGGCGAACCAGCTGCAACCGCTACAGGCGGCGGTACCGTGGTAGTAGGCGGTGGAGTTCCTGGTGGCGGCACCATCATCATTGGTGGTGGTGGCAGTGTACAGCCAGCTACCGAAGGACAGGTGGCAGCCGTCGCATCACAGCCGGCAGGCGAAGGTGGAAACATCGACGCAGCACAACTGGCCGGAGCAATTGCAGGCTCACCAATCATGTCGCCTCAGTTTGCAGGCATGTGTCCGGAGATGCAGGAAGCCACACAGACATATGTAGATCAACTCAAGGAACTGACCGAAATTCTGCAAAAGGTGGCAGAGCAGTCGGCACGACTCACCCGCGACTCGGAAGAGATGGAGACCATGAACCGCACACTCACCGGCATCAACCGTTTCTACGAGATGCAGCTGCGTAGCGTGAGCGTACAAAGCGCAACAGTGGATGATGTCAACGCACAGACACGCCGACTGGCCGAGCAGCTTGAAGAACTCAATCAGGTTTATTCGCGCATGGTTGAGGCCCTCAAAGTAAACATGGTGAACAAAGCATAACACACAACATGGCTATAAAGAAGAGAAGACAATCACCGCGTCAGAAGATGATCAACCTGATGTACCTGGTGCTGATGGCAATGCTTGCATTGAACGTCAGTTCGGATGTGCTGAAAGGTTTCTCGCTTGTGAACGATGGTTTGACTAAAAGCAAAGATAATGTCTCGCTGCAAAACGAGGCTATATATAAGACCCTGGAAGAGGCCATGCAGCAGAATCCGGAGAAGACCCGCGAATGGTACAACCGTGCTCAGGCGGTGAAGGCCATGTCCGACTCGCTCTATCAGTTTGCCGAGGACCTGAAATGGGAAATCGTGCGTGAGGCCGACGGTGCTGATGGCGACATCAACAACATACGCGGACAGGAAAACCTCGAAGCTGCCACACACGTCATGCTGGCTCCTGGCATAGGTAAGGGCGGACGACTCTTCAACGCAATCAATGCCTATCGCGACAGCATCACATCGATGCTCACCGACGAGCGTCAGAAGGAACTCATTGCAGCCAACCTCTCGACCGACGTGCCTGAGAAGGGACGTCTGCAAGGCAAGAACTGGCAGGAATACATGTTTGAGAACAACCCCGTGGCTGCATCGGTCACATTGCTCACCAAACTGCAGAACGATGTGCGCAGTGCTGAGGGTGAGGTGCTCCACCGCCTTGTGTCGAATATCGACATAAAGGATGTGCGTGTAAACGAAATCAACGCCTACGTCATACCTACATCACAAACCGTGGTACGTGGCGGAAAGTTCTCGGCACAAATCATCATGGCAGCTGTCGATACCACCCAGCGTCCCGACATCTACATCAACAACACGTTGCTGCAGTCGTCGAACGGAAGGTATGAAACCATCTGCAACTCTACAGGCGACTTCACCCTGCGCGGCTACCTCATGATGAAGAACGGAAACGGCGAGGTGATACGTCGTGAGTTCACGCAGCCATACACCGTAGTCGAACCGACCGCAACCGTGTCGGCCACGATGATGAACATGCTCTATGCCGGTTATCAGAACCCAATCAGTGTCAGCGTGCCAGGCATACCAACCAATAAGGTGACTGCATCGATGACCGGCGGCACCCTCACCAAGAAAGGCGATGGCGAGTATATAGCCACTCCGTCGAAGGTGGGTGAAGATGTGGTCATCACCGTCACAGCCGAGAACGAAGGACGCCAGCAGGAGATGGGCAAGTTCACTTTCCATGTACGCAAACTGCCCGACCCGACTGCATATATTTCATATACCGACGACAAGGGCAACCCTATACGTTACAAGGGCGGTATGCCGCTTAGCAAGACCGCATTGCTAAACTCGGGAGGTATCAGTGCTGCTATCGACGACGGATTGCTCGACATCCAGTTCCGTGTCGTGGCATTCGAGACCACATTCTTCGACAACATGGGTAACGTGCTGCCCGAAGTGTCAAAAACCGATAAGTTCACCGACCGTCAAGTCGATATGTTCCGACGTCTGGCACGTGGCAAACGCTTCTATATTTCGCGTGTTCATGCCATAGGTCCCGACGGCATCGAGCGCACATTGCCAAGTTCGATGGAAGTGATACTGAATTGATGTATATATACACGAAAAATAACAGAGATATGACAATACATAAGTATTTATTGATATCAGCATTGATGCTGGGATGCACACAGCTGAGTGCACAACCGGCACAGAGTCGTGCTCAGAGCAACCAGAATCGTACCACTACCGGTACAGCAACTCGTACTACCGGCACCGCAACTCGTACCACCGGCACCGCAACACGTACCACCGGCACCACCACTCGTGCTACCACTGCCAACCGCAATGCCGCAGCACAGCAGACTCCGAGTCGTGCCAGCCTTATGTTCCCAACTGCTGTCGAGCAGCCGGCCGATGCCAGTTGGCGTCGCGACATCTACCGCGAGCTCGACCTCACGAAGGATGAGAACGCAGCGCTCTACTATCCTGTAGAACCGATGGCCGACGGACGGGTGAACCTCTTCACACTGTTGTTCCAACTGCTCAACACAGGTAAGATTCCTGCTTATACCTACGACCCCTCAGGTCTGGAGAACTTCAACAAGGATAACCGTATGCATTTCAAAGACATGCTCGACCGCTTTGAAATACCATACGAGGTCAATGGCAACAGCATCAAGGTAGAGCCGGTCGATGTGCCGTCGGCCGAGGTTTTGAGCTATTTCGTGAAAGAAAGCAGCTACTACGACCAGCACACTGCCACCTACCACAGCCGCGTTACGGCCATTTGTCCTGTAATGCACAGGGCAGGCAACGTAATCGACTTCAACAATCCGGGCTTTGCATCCGACGTGCAGAAGAACCCGCTCTTCTGGGTGAAGATCGACGACATCGAGACCTATCTCTCGCAACACGAGGTGATGACCAGCAACATCAACAACGCAGCAACAATGTCGATGGCCGACTTCTTTGCTACCAACAAATACAAAGGCACCATCTATATGACAGCCAACATGCAGGGCAAGTCGCTCATCCAGGAAGCCGGCAGCGACACGGCTCTCGTAGCCGCGCAGAAGAAGATTGAGAAGGAGATGGTTGACTTCGAGCAACACATCTGGCACGCCCCGGTCGATTCGGCCGAGTTGGCACGCAAGGATTCCATTGCAGCTGCCGAGCAGGCAAGCAAGAAGGTGAAGAAGACATCGACAAGCGGCTCGTCGCGCACTACAGCCCGTCAATCTACGAAGACTGAGAAGCAGTCGTCGGGATCGAGCAGCTCGGGCAGCAGCGCACCACGTGTGTCGGTACGCCGCCAGCGTCATTAAAAACAACCAATGCCCCCTCTCTGCACACTCTCCTTTTCTTTTAGGGAGATGTCAGGGTGGGGCCTTTTTTATTTCTAATTTATGATAACTATTTGTCCTGAATGTGGACACCAGGTGCCGGAGCGAGCAACAAGCTGCCCCGAGTGTGGATGTCCGATAAGTCCTGCACCCGATGCATCGGCTTCGGGTGGTACAACAAACGGTGCGGCAAGCGGCGGGACTGGTGGCACATATCAATATAAGTACCATTACACACCAAAGAAGA
>CAMHPM010000067.1 GCA_946187025.1 uncultured Prevotellaceae bacterium | reverse complement strand
CGAGGAATACATAGTATATCATCCAAAGTTCCTCACATGGATGAAAGTGAACGGAATCGACACCGACAAGAAATACACCCAGGCCGAAATCGACGAACTCGTGGCACGTTCCCCTTACTACCACGCCACAGCCAACGACGTCAACTGGATGGAAAAAGTGAAGATGCAAGGAGCCATACAGAAGTGGGTCGATCACTCAATATCAGTCACCATCAACCTGCCAAACGACGTGAGCGAAGAACTCGTAGGCCAGCTCTATGTCGAAGCATGGAAGTGCGGATGCAAAGGCTGCACCGTATATCGCGATGGCAGCCGCGACGGAGTGCTCATTTCCACCAAGAAGAACGAAAAGAAGAAAGAAGAAGGCGAGTGCCAGTGTCCGCCGCCGACCGTGACTGAAGTACGGCCAAAGAGTCTCGAGTGCGATGTAGTGCGGTTCCAGAACAACAAAGAGAAGTGGGTTGCCTTCGTCGGTCTACTCGACGGCTACCCATACGAAATCTTCACCGGAGTGCTCGACGATGATGAAGGTATAGCCCTTCCAAAGACCGTGGTGAAAGGCCACATCATAAAAAACATCGACGAGGCAGGCAACCGCCGCTACGACTTCCAGTTTGAAAATCGCCGCGGATACAAGACCACTATCGAAGGACTGTCGGAGAAGTTCAACCCCGAATACTGGAACTACGCAAAACTCATCTCCGGAGTGCTGCGCTACCGCATGCCGCTCACACACGTCATCAAGCTCGTAGGCCAGCTGCAACTCGAGAGCGAAAGCATCAACACCTGGAAAAACGGAGTGGAACGCGCCCTGAAGAAATACGTGCAAGACGGCACCAAGGCCACCGGCCAGCGATGTCCAAACTGCGGCGAGGAAGCCCTCGTATATCAAGAAGGATGTCTCATCTGCACCAACTGCGGACACTCACGATGCGGATAGTACTGAACAACCTGCGCATCTACGCCTACCACGGCGTCATGCCTGGGGAAGAGACGGTGGGCGACTGGTATATAGTCAACCTCCGTCTCACCCTTCACGACGAGCAAGCCACCGTCACCGACCAACTCGCCCACACAGTGAGCTATGCCGACGTCTATCAACTCGTATGCCAAGAGATGTCCATACGGTCACAACTCATCGAACACGTGTGCGGCCGCATCACCCGCCGACTGCTCAGCCAGTACCCCGTCATAGACTCCGTCTTCATCTCCATCCTCAAGTCCAACCCACCCATCGGTGCCGACTGCGACGGCTGCGGAGTTGAGATGGAAGCGACGCGATGAACAAAAAGGAATATAGAGGAATGGATAATACCCCTTGGGATGGAGTTCCCCTCTCTCCCCTGGTGGAGTGCGAGGGGGGAGATGAAAAGATAAAAGCCCCTTCATGCCGTCAAAGCATAGAGGGGCTCCACCTCCGCATCATCGCGACGCAGAAGCCAACAGTACCTATAGGTCTTTACTTAGAACAAAAAAATTACTATTGATTTTAGGAGGGGATGTTTCCCTACTCCAGTTCCATTGGGTCGTACGGATGAGGGCTCGACTTAGGTGCGCCCATGAAGTTTGGGGCACTTGGGTCGTACTCTCGTATGCCGGCAGTGAGCTGGTAGTTGCGGTTGAATGCCACCTGTAACTTCCACGTGTGTTGACGCGAAGATTTCTTAAACTCATCCTCCGGATACTGCCATACGGGGAACCTTCCTTTCTCAATGCCAACTGCCTCGAAGGTATAGAGATGGCGCGTATCGTATATCTTCAGTATAAGCCCCGGCAGACCGCCAAACTTCCACGGTCCGCGCCTTATCGGTATATCGGGCGCAAACCATGCCTCGTAGTCACGACCGCGCCAGTGGCATGTGGCACGCTGGCATTTATGGCCAATGATGGTGCGAGTTTCAGCATGTAGAGCCCACTTCATCGGCTGCATCACCTCGGTGTAGCGTTGCGGCCACTCCTGTCCCATAGGCATCATAGCCCATTCGTCGAGCGTGTCGCCACGGAAGTAGAGTTGCGAGTATTGGTATTCGCTCCATATATCCGGCTTGCGCCCCTTCATCCACCACGAGCCGTTTGGCACACCGCTGGCTTTCGGGTTCTGCTTGTGCCACTTCACCCGCTCATCGTCGGCCTGTTCGCGAAACAGGCTGCAATACTTCATCACCCGACTACCTATCTGCAACTGACCGAGATCGAGATAAGTGCTGTCGTTACTTATGTCGGTAGCACTCCATGCATAGAGTATCCGCATGTTGGCTGTGTCTATCGCCTTGCGGCGAACCACCGTATTGTGAGAGCCCGAAGCCTTGGCTCCGCTCTGCTTCTGTTGTCCGTTCATCGCAACACACAACGTTGCAAGGACAAAAACAATTGTCATTCTCTTGTTCATCGTTTTTTAAGTTTTTGAGTTCTTGAGTTCTTGAGGTTTTGAGTTCTTGAGGTTTTGAGTTCTTGAGGTTTTGAGTTCTTAAGTTTTTGAGTTCTTGAGGTTTTGAGTTCTTGAGGTTTTGAGTTCTTGAGTTTTTGAGTTCTTGAGAGACCTTAAAAACTTAAAAACTCAAAAACTTAAGAACTAATTATCACTTCCCCCACTCTCTACTCCAGCTCCAGCGGATTGTATTTTGTAAATACGCTCTTCGGTCCGTCGTCCACGATATTACCGGCCGAATCGACATGTCCCTTATGATAATCGACTGCCTTAAACCAGTTCTCGTGATACTGACGTTGCATTTTCCACACACGTTCGCGAGTGGAGCGATGGTAGTTCTTGTACTCCATGAAACGTGTTATGGGATGTGGCCGCGTCTCAATTCCTACTGCTTCGAAGCTGTATAAACCATCTGTATCATAGACCTTCAGTATAAGCCCCGGTAGCCCCTGGAACTTCCACGGCCCGCACCTCACGGGGATATCGGGAGCGAACCACGCCACGAAGTCGCGGCCACGGAAGCGGCATGTGGCACGCTGGCATTTATGTCCGAGGATGGTTTGAGTCTCAGTTCCTTCGGTTGAAGTCGCAATGGCGCTTAGCTTCCATGCCTGCCTTGGTGCCGGTTCGGTGTACCACGAGTTGTCTTTGTGCAGCCACTGCGGCATCTGGCTGTATTCCGTCAGCTGGCCGTTTTCGAAGAAGAAGTCGCTCCATTCATATTCGCTCCATTGGTCATAGTCCCTGCTCATCACACCCATCCACGAAGGTGCAGCCTGGGCATTGGGGTGTTCCTTGGCATACTTTGTGCGGAGCGAGTCGCTCTGATATACAAACTCGCTGTAATACTTCACCACACGTTGTCCCACATCGAGTCGTTGCAGGTCGATGTATGTCTTTGGGTCGTCGATACGTTCGGCACAAAAAGCATAGCGAACCCGCACTTGTGTGGTATCGAGCACTTCCATCTTCGAGAAATCCCTGGAATAAAAAGGTGCCGGACAACGCCCACCATTCTTTGGTTGAGCATTTGCTACAGTGCATACAGCAGCTGCGGCAATGAGATTAATGATTCTTTTATCCATGGTTAACTGAGTATTATTCTTTTTCTAATGGTTCGTACGGTATCACAGGTCCTGTGGCACTGACCCACTCGCCTGCTGCATTTTGCATCTTGCCACCCATGCGGCCCATGGTGTTCATGTATTCTGCATTCAGCTCACGGTTCAGTCGCAGGTAGCGTTCGCGGTTTGCCTTGCGATAGCCATCGTAGGCATAGCGGACGATGGGTTGCTTGCTGCGTTCGATACCCACGGCCTCGAAGGTGTAGAAGCGGTCTTTGTCGTAAACTTTCAGTATAAGTCCTGGCAAACCGCCGAAGAGCCACGGACCGCGACGGATGGGGATGTCGGGAGCGAACCATGCAATGAAGTCGCGGCCGTGCCAGTGACATGTGGCGCGCTGGCATTTATGGCCGAGTATGGTGGTCGTTTCGGTTGAGAGTTCCCACTTCTGTGAGGGATACTGACTGACTACATATCCGCACTCGCCCTGAAAGCCATGAGGCATCACATGATACTCGGTAGCTGTCTGCCCTTCGATATAGATGTCGGTATATTGGATTTCGTTCCAATAGTCTTGTCGTATTCCGTGGATGGGATGAGCGCGCGGCAGCCCGTCGGCATTAGGATGCAGGTTCTTCCATGTTTTCAGCACCTCCTTCTGATGTGCCTCGCCTTCGCGTATGAACTCGCTGCTACACTTGGTGATACGCAGCCCTACTTCCAACACCCGCATATCGACATACGTGTCCTTATTATCGAGCGAGTCGGCATTCAGGGCATAATAAACCCTCACATCGCTGGAATCGACTACAGTGGCCTTTCCGAGATGATAGCGATCGAGGATTATGATACCTGCTTCTTTCCGTTGTGAATACATCGGCTGCAACGAGAGGAGCAGGACGAGGAAAAGGATAATTTGTTTCATAGTGTTTGTTATTTAGTTGTTATACGGATAGAGTCGAAAGCATTTTACAATAGCTTGAACCTCACGCTGAGGACGGCACTGCGCTGTCGCAGCTGCGAGGTCTGGGTGTAGATATCGAGGCCGCTGTAGGCGACTCGGGTGTAACGTCGCTGATTGAAGAGGTTGTTCATCTGGAGTTCGAGGTCGATGTGCTTCAGCTTCAATTTGGCCGATACATCGCCAAACCACGCATGGCGGTTCTCGGCTGTGAGGTTGTTGTAGTTGTCTTCGGCCGAGAGGGTCATGGTGAGTGTCTTGGTGGGATAGAGGCTCATCGAGAGGCGTTGGGTGTTGCTACGCACAACTGTCGCGCCATCTGTCATTGCATCATCTTGCGAGCGGTTCTTGCTTTGGCTGCGGCTGAATCCGCTGCTGTACATGATGCCCATCCACCCTGTGGGACTGAACGAGAGGTTGCCGCCGTAGTTGAGGTTGGTGGTACGATACTTGTAGATGTTGTCGGCAATGAGGCGTTCGCTCTCGCCAAGGCTGTAGTTGGCAAAGATGCGGAAGGTGGAGCGCATGAAGTCGAAGCCCTTGCTCGCCTCAGTGCTGATGCTGTAGCTGTCGCTGGTGGTGGGTTGGTCGAAGGCTTGAACCACACTGGTGGCACCCTCGTAGCTATAGCCGTAGATCTGGTTGTCGCGAGTGCGGCGGTAGCTGAACGCCATGTTGGCAAAGAGGGCATGGAGGGCACTGCGATAGCGAAGCGAGAGGTTGGCTCCGTAGTTCTTGGTTTCCGACAGCTGCTCTACATACGATCGTTGGAACGTACGGTAGTTCGACATGATATATCCTGAGTATATGCCGCCCGGGTCGCCCACCGTCTTCGAATAGTCGGCACCTGCCGTGAGATATACGTCGCGCATCACATCCCACGATAACGACAGCGACGGGAAGAAAAGCAAGTGGGTATAGCTGTGGCGGTCGTGGCGTATGTGGTCGTCGAGGCTTTGAATGTAGAGGTTGAGGGGCAGACCCAACGTGGCACGCAGGACACCACGCTCATACTTATAGCTCTGACCGAGCGAGAGCGAATAGGTGTTATACCACAGGGAATTGAGCTGAGAGACAGAAGCCCATCCTGCTAAATCAGTCTCTATGCCATGCAGGTTGGCGGTTGCGCTGATGCCGTAGTTGAACTTGAAGAAGTCGCCCACGCGTATGTTGTAGCTGGTGTTGAAACGGCCGGCTATATGGTGCGAGTTCACATCTTGTTGGTATCTGGCCGACGTGCCTTGCAGCAGTGAATCGATGCCTACGCTCAGGGTGTTGGGCCGATGTGCATATCCTGCCGAGAAGTGGAGGTCGAAGGTGTTGCGACCAATGTTTTGCGTGGTGTTGATGGTGTTGGTGATGGAAAATGTGGGGCGATGGAAGTGCTGGCTGATGACAGATGACCCATAATCGGCAGGTGTCTGTCCTGTAAGCGACGAGAAGAGGGAACTGCCAACACGGTCGGTGTTCCATCCTGCATCCACTTGCATCACATCGGCCATGAAGCCGGTCGGCGAGTTGTTGCAGTAGCGGGCTTGTGCCGAGAGGTTGTGCAGGGTGGTACGGCTCGTCATGCTTTCCTGAGTAATCAGGCGCTGCGATTCGCTCACAAACTGGTCGCTCTCCGTGAAGCCCTCGCGGCCGATGCGGTCGGTGTAATAACCTATGTTGAAGGTCACCTCCTTGTCGGCATTGAGTTTCCTGAGGTGGTTCATGCTCACTATGTGGCTGCGGTTGTCGAACGTGCGCTTCTGCGGCAGGCCCGACCCGCCGGGCATTATGACACCCGTGGGGCAGAAGGGATAGAGGCCCACGGAGTTGATGCCGTAGTGCGACGCAAGTTCGGCCGACACATCGTCGCCGGTGTTGTTGCCTTTATACAGGGTCATGTTCTGCCGTGCCTTGCCGAAATACATGCCCACCAGTTCAGCTGCCCACAGGGCGTGCCTTTCTGCTCCCGCTCCCAGCATTGAGTTCACCGCCACGGTTCCTTTGGCCGAGTCTTTCAGCTTCAGGTTGATGGCCACATCGTCGGTGATGCTCTTGCCCTGCAACATCTTCTTAGGCTGATGGTGTTCCAACACCTGCACGGTAGCCACATCGCCGGCGTTGATGTTGTTGGTAGCGATGCCGTACCGCCCTTGCAGCAGGTCCATCTCCTCGACATAAAACTTGTTGATAGCCTTGCCGTTGTACTTTATCGTACCGTTGTCGGCCACTTCGATGCCAGGCATACGCTTCAGCACATCGCCAATCACACGGTCGCCTTGCTCTGTGTAAGCGGCTACGTTATAACTCAGGGTATCGCCATCCAGACGTATCTTATCGGCTTTCACACTTACCTCCTTTATGTCGAACGACTGCCGATGAACAACAAAGTCGAGCCGAATGGTACGATTGACTATTTTTCTGACATGTTGACCTATGACCATGCCTGCAGCAGTGACTATAAGTGTGTCGGCATCCGACACAATACTCATGCGATAATGGCCTTCAGGATCGGCATCAGCCCATGCAAGAATGCCGCCACCACCTTGTGGCTGTGCCATGATATAGGCTTCGACTGGCTGGCCAAGCGAGTCGGTGACAAATCCTTCTACTACAGTTTGGGCATGGGAGGGGCTGGACTGCACAGCTAATGTTGTGCAGAACAATACGATTTTATTCATAATCATGCAAAAAAGAATTTATGTATGGGGAAACGGTTTGGTTCTATGCCATAGTAAAACTAATTTAACCTGAACACTATCGGCAATGCATACATACACCTGACAATCTGTCCGCGGCGGCGTGCCGGATGCCACGGCGGCATCTCACTTAAGAAGCGTATAGCCTCGGCCGAGAGGCGAGGATCGGGTGATCGGCGAATATCTACATGACTTATGCTACCATCCATCTCGACCACAAACAATACCACCACCCTACCCTCTATGCTATCGACTATAGCCGATTCCGGATAATGCAGGTGTTCTGATATATATACATATAGGTCGGCTTCGCTTGCACCAAAAGTCGGCATCTGCTCG
>CAMHPM010000066.1 GCA_946187025.1 uncultured Prevotellaceae bacterium | reverse complement strand
GAACCGGACGCTCACTGCGCTCGACCATACATGCCGACATGGGAGGCAAGACCGGAACCACCAACTCCAACGCCGACGGATGGTTCATGGGATTCACACCACGACTCGTAGTAGGAGCATGGGTAGGCGGCGACGACCGCGACATACACTTCGACTCAATGTCCTATGGCCAAGGTGCCAGAGCTGCATTGCCTATATACCAGAAATTTATGAACAAGGTATATCGCGACGGACGATTCGGCATCAACCAAGAACAGAAATTTGTGGCCCCAGAAGGATTCGACCCTTGCTACAACAGCCTTGACGAACTGCGCAGCTATGAACATAGCGACGACGAAGGAGAGGTTGACGACTACGAAAACCAAATAGACGAAGCATTCCAATAACAGGACACGACCTAAAAACAACACCGATATAAAAGAATGAAATACATAGGCATCATACCGGCACGCTACGCATCGACCCGCTTCCCCGCCAAACCACTGGCCAGACTCGGAGGAAAGACCGTCATCGAGCGTGTATTCACACAGGTGAAAGACACCGTGGATTATGCCGTAGTGGCAACCGACGACCAACGCATCTACGACACCGTCATCGCATTTGGCGGCAACGCAATAATGACCAGCACCGACTGCAAAAGCGGCACAGACCGTTGCTGGCAAGCCTTCACCCAAATCGAAAGAACGGAGAACTCTGAAAACTCATCCACCATCATCATCAACATCCAGGGCGACGAGCCATTCATCCAGCCGCAACAGATAGAAAGCCTCAAGCAATGCTTCGACGACCCCACGGTGGATATAGCCACACTCGTAAAGCCATTCACACCCGCCGACGGACTTGCCGCACTCGAAAACCCCAACTCACCAAAGGTAGTGGTGAACCGCAAGATGGAAGCCTTGTACTTCTCGCGCTGCGTCATCCCATACCTGCGAGGTAAAGAACGCGAACAATGGCCCGCCCTCCACACCTATTACAAACACATAGGCCTATATGCATACCGCGCCAACATACTGAAGGAAATCACCCAACTGCCACAGTCGCAACTCGAACTGGCCGAATCGCTCGAACAACTCAGGTGGTTGGAAAACGGATATAAGATAAAAGTAGGCACGACCGACATCGAGACAATAGGCATCGACACACCCGACGACCTCAGGCGAGCCGAACAATTTCTGGCCAGCAGACAATAAGACAAAACACTGACAATATAAAAAGACAGACAAGAAAAGACTGGGAAAATAAATGGAAACAAGCATGACCGAAAAGATGCAGATGTTGCCCCTGCTGCAAGGACTGACACTGCAAGACTTCAGCGAACTCATCATGAACATGAAACTCGACTTTCGCCAACACGACGAAGGCGACACCATCGTGAACCAAGGCGACAAGTGCGACATGCTTGTTTATATCATGGGAGGTACATTCGAGGCCGAATACCACGACACCCGACGTGCATTGATCATCACCGAGACATGCGACGACACCCCACACCTCATCGAACCATACAACATGTTCGGAGTGAAACGGTCGTTTGAACGTACATACACATTCACCACCAATGGAGCCACATTCTGCATCTCACGCGAATTTTTCATGACCAGAATGCTCGACAACCCAATCATACGCAGCAACTATATCAACTATCTGTGTAACAACTTGAGGAAAACCAAGACACAACAGCAGTTCAACCACCCAACCAACATCGAAGACAAGACAATTGCAGCCATTCAAAGCTACTGCCTGTTCACGAAAGGCGAGAAGAATGTGAGGATGACGATGAACGACCTGGCAGACATGATAGACGAGACCCGCCTCAATGTGTCGAACACACTCAACAAGTGGAAAGACCAAAAACTCATCGAACTACGCCGCTACGGGTTCACCATAAAAGACATAGCAGCATTCACCACCGCTTAATCCCATAAACCACATCAAGCTCCATAAACCACATCAACCACATACCCACATCACCCAACACAATGAACGTATTCTTCGAAAAATATAATACTCCACACGAGGCGTTTCCATTCGACCGCGTAAAGCTGGAAGACTATGAACCAGCCATGCGACGCGGTATGGATGAAGAAAACAAAGAGATGGAACGCCTCATGAACAACCCCGAACCTCCTACATTCAGCAACACGATAGAAGCCATGGAGCGGTCGGGCGAACTGCTGGGCGAGGTGACCGAGATATTCTTCAACCTCACATCGGCCGAAACCAACGACGATATGGACGAACTGGCCGAGAAGATGTCACCTATACTGTCAGACCATGCCAACAACATAATGCTCAACCCCAAACTCTTTGAACGGGTGAAAGCAGTATATGAACAATACAAGCAAGCCGGATATCTGGAGAACTCCAAGAACTCCGAGAACTCCAAGAGCTCCAAGAACTCTGAGGGCTCCGAAAACTCCAAGAGCTCTCCCGCTCCACTCCCTCCCCTATCCACCGAACAGCGCCAGTTACTCAACGACACCTACCTGGGATTCGTGCGCAGCGGAGCCGACCTTCCACAGGACAAGCGCGACCGCCTGAAAGAAATCGGTAACGAGATGAGCCGTCTCGACGTACAATTCTCACAAAACAAACTGAAGGAAATAAATGCCTTCACACTACATATAACCGACCCTGCCGACCTCGACGGACTTCCTGCCACGGCAATCGATGCCGCACGGCAAGCTGCAAAAGAAAAGAAAAAAGACGGGTGGATCATAACACTGCATAGTCCGAGCATGTCGCCATTCCTCACCTACAGCACACGACGCGAACTACGTCAACAGCTATGGATGGCATACAACACCATCTGCACACATGCCGACAAACGCAACAACACCGAGGTGGTGCGTCGCATTGTCGATCTCTGCCGTGAGGAAGCACAGATTCTCGGATACAAATGCTATGCAGACTATGTGCTCGAAGAACGTATGGCAAAAGACCAGCAGACCGTATATAAGCTGCTGCATCAGCTCATCGATGCCTACAAGCCGACAGCCCTGAAAGAACTTGAATCTATACGTCAACATGCACGCGAGCTTGAAGGCAACGACTTCGAATTGAAGCCGTGGGATGTTGCCTACTATTCAAACAAGTTGCAGGAGAAGCTATACAACATCAACTCAGAGATGTTGCGCCCTTACCTTGAATTGAGCAAGGTGAAGCAAGGCGTGTTCAGTCTTGCTACACGCCTCTACGGCATCACATTCAAGCTAAACAAAGACATACCTGCCTACCATCCCGACGTCGATGTATATGAGGTGTACGACCGCGACGGTTCGTTCCTGGCCCTGCTCTATTGCGACTTCCATCCACGCGAGGGCAAGAAGTCGGGAGCATGGATGACTTCATTCCGAGGACAAAGCATAGACGACGATGGTACAAACCACCGTCCACACGTTTCGCTCGTGATGAACTTCACCAAACCTACCGACACAAAGCCTGCACTGCTCACACTGGGCGAGGTCGAGACTTTCCTGCATGAATTCGGACATTCGCTACACGAAATGTTCTCGCAGTGCAAGTACGAGGAACTGAGCGGGACCAATGTTTACTGGGATTTCGTGGAACTGCCATCGCAATTCATGGAGAACTACTGCATCGAAAAAGAGTTCCTTGCCACATTTGCCCGTCATTATGAGACAGGCGAACCGATGCCCGACGAGCTGATAGATAGAATCGTAGCCAGCCGCAACTTCTGTGTTGCGATGGCATGTATGCGGCAAGTATCGTTCTGCCTGCTCGACATGGCATACTACACACTCGACCATCCGCTCACCGGCGACATCGAGACCTTCGAGCAAGAGGCTTGGAAAGAAGCGGTCATCACCCCTCACATACCAGGCACATGCATGTCGGTGCAGTTCTCACACATTATGGCTGGCGGTTATTCGGCTGGATACTACAGCTACAAGTGGGCCGAGGTGCTCGATGCCGACGCATTCTCGCTATTCAAGCAGAACGGTATTTTCGACCAAGCCACAGCCCAAAGCTTCCGCGACAACATACTCTCGCGCGGTGCAACTGAACACCCGATGACCCTCTATCGTAGGTTCAGGGGTGCAGAACCTACAATAGACGCACTGCTGAAACGTAACGGCATAGACACTAAGACACCTGATAACACATGAAGAAAACATTCAGAATACTGACACTGCTGCTCCTGCTGACAGTAGCCGCAGCCTGCAACACATCTGACGACGTGACCGAGATATTCAACGGCCACCGTTTCAAGATTACAGGCATTACCTACAATGGCATCAAGACCACCAAAGAAGCAGAAGAACTATATACCGACAACGGAACATACTACATCACATTCAACGCACAAACCATTCAGGGAATGCTTGCAGATGGAATACCAGTTGACGGCACATGGAAGGCCGAAGGCAAAGAACGCAAGATGGTCATTAGCCTCAGACGTCCGCAATCGGCCGACGGCATGTCGGAAGTATGCCGGCTGATTTACCTCACACTGAAAGATGCTACCTCCTACGGAGGCGACCGTAACGTGCTTCGCATCTATCGCGACAGCAACACTTACATCGACCTCAGTTCGAAATAACAAACAAAACACGTCAATACATTAAACAATCACATACATTCGATGCAAACAGAAAAGCAACATCAACTCGACCTCCGCTATCTGCGCATGGCTCGCATCTGGTCGGAAAACAGCTATTGCAAACGCCTTCAGGTAGGTGCCATCGTAGTTAAGAACCAGATGATAATAAGCGACGGCTTCAACGGCACCCCCTCTGGATTTGAAAATGTGTGCGAGGAAAACGATGTCACCAAGCCTTATGTGCTCCATGCCGAGGCAAACGCCATCACAAAACTGGCTCGTTCGCATAACTCGAGCGACGGTGCGACACTCTATGTCACGGCATCACCATGTCTGGAATGCTCCAAACTCATCATACAATCGGGCATACGCCGGGTGATCTACTCCGACCAATACCGCTTAATGGACGGCATCAACCTGCTCCGGCGCGCTGGCATCGAGGTGGTACAGATGCAAGATAAGTAATAAACAGAGAATAGAAACAACTATGTCATCACAACGCACATCACGATTCGTACCTATAGTAATTGCTGTAAGCATCATCATAGGTATTGTTTTGGGCACATTCTTCTCAAACCGTTTCTCAGGCAACCGCCTAAACATAATAAACACGTCGTCCAACAAGCTCAACGACCTGCTCCACATCATCAACGACCAATATGTCGATACAGTCGATATATCCGACATCGTGGAACAGGCCATGCCAAAGATTCTGACCGAGCTCGACCCCCACTGCTCCTACATATCGGCCGAATCGGCCAAGACTGCAAACGACGAGTTGCGTGGCAGTTTCAGCGGCATCGGAGTGCAGTTCTCGATCAAGAACGACACTGTATATGTGTCGAATGTCATCAAAGGCGGTCCTGCCGAGAAGGTCGGAATGATGGCCGGCGACCGCATTGTGAGCATCGACGACGAGGCGTATGTGGGTAAGGATGTCAACAACAACGAGACGCTCCACCGCCTGAAGGGCGAGCAAGGTTCGAAAGTGAAGCTCGGAGTTGTACGTCGAGGCACCGAAGGCAAGCTCACGTTCAACATCACACGTGGCGACATACCGGTAAAAAGCATCGAAGCCACCTATATGCTCACCTCCGACCTTGGTTACGTCAACATAAACAAGTTTGGCGAAACCACATATCCCGAACTGCTGTTTGCCCTGGCCCAGCTCGAGCAGGAAGACTTCAAGGGTCTCGTCATCGACCTCCGCGGCAACACTGGCGGCTACCTCAAGAGTGCCATACAGATGGTGAACGAGTTCCTGCCGGCCAACAAACTCATCGTATATACCCAAGGTCGCAAAGAACCACGTCAGGACTACATGAGCGACGGACGCGGGTCGTATAAGAAACTGCCGCTCATTGTCCTCACCGACGAAGGAACGGCCAGTGCAGCTGAAATCTTTGCAGGAGCCATACAGGACAACGACCGAGGCATCGTTGTGGGTCGCCGCACATTCGGAAAGGGGCTCGTACAGCAACCCTTTGAGTTCTACGACGGAAGCCTCATCCATCTCACCGTCTCGCGCTACTACACGCCGTCGGGGCGGTGCATACAGAAACCTTACACCAACGGTGAGGACAAGGAATACGAATACGACATCGTAAACCGCTACCAGCATGGCGAGTTTTTCAGCGAAGACAGCATACGCCAGACCGGACAGGTATATACCACAAGCATTGGCCGCAAAGTATATGGCGGTGGAGGCATAATGCCCGATTATTTCGTAGCCGAAGACACCACGATGTTCACCACATACTATCAGGAGGTGGCATCGCGCGGACTCATCAACCAGTTCTGCTTCGAATTCACCGACAACAACCGTCCGCAGTATTCGGGCATGACCACAGCCGACGAAATCCTGCGCCAGCTGCGCCGCGACCGTGTGATCCAGCAATTCATCAACTACTGCGACCAACACGGAGTGAAACGTCGCAACAACCTCATACTGCGCTCGCAGCCGCTGCTCGAACTTGTGATTCACGGTTCGATACTCTACAACTATCTCGACATGGAGGAGTATCTGAAATTTATCAACCAGAGCGACCGCACCATCCAGCGTGCCATTGAACTATATGAAGACGGAGCAACAACCCCTACCTTGCCAATCGACAACCAAACAGTCGATAAGAAGACAGCTTGCGCTTCTCCGCGCCCAGCCCTCGGTGCGCGCCTCTTTGCCTGAGTTGTCGGCCGCAATAACAAGCAGGCTGGAGCAGCACCCGTGGTTCCAGTCGGCCCGTTGTGTGCTGCTCTACCATTCATTGCCCGACGAGGTCGATACCCACAATCTCATACAGCGCTATATCTCCAGCAAGACATTGCTGCTGCCTACGGTTGTCGGCGACGAGCTTGAGCTTCACATCTATGATTCCACATCGGGCGTGAGACAAGGAGCATTCAATATCACCGAATCGCAGGGACCACTCCTTCAACCCACCGAATACCCCGCCATCGACCTCGCTGTCATTCCCGGCGTTGCATTCGATGCAGCAGGCCACCGTCTCGGTCGCGGTCGTGGCTACTACGATCGGCTCCTGCCATTGCTCTCGTGCCACACCATCGGTATTTGTTTTCCGTTCCAACTACTCACGTCGGTTCCCCACGAGCCTCACGACATGATGGTTGACGAAGTGTTAAGCATCTGCCCCGAGTGAATCCAATATTTGACCTACATCTGCAGCTACAGGATTTCCTCACATACCAATACACAAAGCGGTGACCACTGACAACAGGGTCACCGCTTCTCATGTATATACCCCGCACACATTATTTATATAATACATGCGCGCGCGACAACTGCAGGCCGCCGCCTCGTTTTCCACTCCCACATCCCGGTTTCTACGAGTGCGCACTCTCGGCCTCGCGAGTGCACAGAAAAGAGAAATGGGGATAGGGCGAAAGAGATAGCAAAGCAAGAAGCAAGAAAGCAA
>CAMHPM010000065.1 GCA_946187025.1 uncultured Prevotellaceae bacterium | reverse complement strand
TGTTGTTTTTCACATGCCATCAAAGTGCCTATTTGAAAAATAATATAATAATATAATATATTATTATATTATTTTTTTATATCTTCCGTTCTGACCTATATTCCCTGCATTTGTCCGTTTTTTACGATGTCATTAGACATTGTAAAAACAAACACCCAAACTCCATGTTTTACCATTTTTTTGTTAGCACTTTTCTCTGTACCTTTGCCGCCGCAAAGAGCAACGAAGATGAGGGGAAAGACATAGTGAGATACAAAGTTACAAAGTTACAAAGTTACAAAATGTACTACCCTAGAAAAAGTTGAATGTTTTTTACCTTAACCCTGCCATAGGTTGAATGCCTGTTGGGTACCTTAATTCTAACCCCTGGCAGAAGTTGAATGATTCTCCCTTAACCCTTGTTTTTGTTGAATAGGCTCCGCGGAAAGATACAGAGCGAAGACAGACAGTTTGCAGTTTTCACGATAGAGAGAAAAAAATACAGGTATCTTGCATGTTTTCTGCAAAAAAACTTGCAGCGTTGTGTTTTTCTTCGTACCCTTGCAATCCAATCTTATGCGCGTTGCGCAAATTGAAGATTGAAAATTGAAGATTGAAGATTAGCCATCCGGATGGTATCTTCTCCCCTTGGGGGAGATAAGAGAGGGGTGTGCCGGAAAGAGAGGCGTGAGCCGCTATGAGAGAAATCCTTCAAATCAGGTCGATTTGCACTGGTATGTTGGATTTCTCGCCCAGCGACCGCTAATTTCACTTTCCTACACACTTTTTTTTGCATTAGTTAACATTCGTTTCAATTATATTCACTAACTTTGCAGCAATGTTACAGAAGATACGCCGCTGGCTGCTACGCCTGCAGTGGCACCAGCAACACTACGAGCCACACATCGAGAAGAGCTTAGACGAGCACAAATGCCCCTACTGCAAGGAAGTGTATGTAGGCAACCTGTGTCCGCAATGTGGGCTGCAGGAGGGTCGCGAGCGCCTCACCGCCAAGACCGTCGGCCTGAACATGATGGACCTGTGGGGCCTTGGCAACCGCAATGCCTTCGTGACAATGTGGCATCTGCTGTGGCGTCCCGGGTATATGATAGCCGACTACCTGCGCGGCAAGAGCCGGGCCTACTTCACACCCATCGCCCTGCTGGTGGCACTGTGTCTGATCTTCACGCTGATGGTTAGCGGACTGGGCATCGATTTCGATAACAGCCAGAACATAGGAGAGGCCATACGAACCCAAATAGCCCAAAGTCAGGCCCAAAATCAGACCCAAAGCATTCCAGATACACCCACCGACAAGATATTGGAAGAAGCGATGCAAGCACAAGTGAAGTCGCTGGCCGACATCTTAAAGAAGATGCAGGCATGGAGCAACTCCCACCTGGAACAGTCGCTGCTGATTTACAACCTGGTGTTCATCCTCATCACCAGCTGGGTGTTCCGCCGTTCGCCACGCCTGGGGCACTTGACACTCATCGAAAACTTCTATGTGCAGATGTTCATAGACTGCCAGATGATGCTCATTGCCATCCCCTACACGCTCCTGACACAATCCGTCGCCAGCTCGGAAATCTACCCTTACTTCATACCATCGGCCCTGGCACTCGTCATACTGATATACGACTACTACCAGCTCTGTGGCTTTGGCCTGTGGCGCACTGTGTGGAAGGTGTTGCTCATGACCGCGGTTTACTCATTAGCCACGGGTGTCATCACTTTCACCATCGTTTTATTATACGTAATCGTGCCACCAATCATCGAGCTGATTAAGGCCGATCCACCCGTCTAACCCCTCAAAGACTGATAACTCATGGTTTTATCCGGAAAATTGTTACAATATCGTAACATGAAATGTTTCGTCGAGTCGAGGATTGATAGTAACTTTGCGGCTGGATATCGGATGCAAAGTTACATTTATACTGTTTCCGGACACCCTCTGGAAACAGAGATGCGACATTACTACCAACCACTATATATGTATCACAATGGGAAATGACCAAGACTATTTGAAGGCGGCCCTGCAGCTGTTAGGGTCGCTGGGATTATTGATTTACGGCATGAGGATGATGAGCGAGAGCCTGCAGAAGCTGGCCGGCCCAAGCCTTCGCCACGTGCTGGCACGCATGACCACCAACCGTGTGACAGGAATGCTGACCGGTGTGGGTGTGACAGCAGCCGTACAGTCATCGACCGCCACCACGGTGATGACCGTATCGTTTGTAAATGCCGGACTGCTCACCCTGGCACAAGCCATATCAATAATCATGGGTGCCAACATAGGCACCACCCTCACGGCATGGATCATGTCGGCCGGATTCTCGTTTAACGTGACCGACATCGTGTTCCCGGTCTTCATCATAGCCCTGATACTGATTTACAGGAAACGCCAACGCACCACCGGCGAATTCCTCTTCGGCATAGCAATCCTCTTCCTCGGCCTCGGCACCCTGCGCCAGACGGGCATGGACATGCACCTGGGCGAAAACCCGGCTGTGCTCAACTTCTTTGCCTCGTTCGACCCCAACAGCTTCGGCACCACACTGCTCTTCCTCCTCATGGGCGGAGTGCTGACCATGTGTGTGCAGTCGTCGGCCGCAGTGATGGCCATCACGATGATACTATGCTCGAGCGGTGCACTGCCAATATACCAAGGCATAGCACTGGTGATGGGCGAAAACATTGGCACCACCGTGACATCCAACGTGGCTGCACTGTCGGCATCGACACAGGCACGACGGGCAGCATTTGCACACATGTTTTTCAACATCTTCGGTGTGTGCTGGATGCTCATCGTGTTCCATCCGTTTGTCGATGCAGTGTGCAACATGGTGGGCGGCGGAACCGAAAACCTGAGCGTGGTGCTGGCCACCTTCCACACATGCTTCAACCTGGCCAACACATTCATCCTGATATGGTTCGTGCCACAGATTGAACGCATTGTATGCTTCGTGATACGAGAGAAACCGGAACCGGAGAAGAGCGGCCTCCACATGCAATACATAGAGAGCGGCCTGATGCAGACACCAGAGATAGCAGTGCTGCAGGCACAGAAGGAGACAGCAGCATTCGGCAAGCGGGTGCAGGAGATGTTTGGCATGGTGGTACACCTGCTCAACGTGAGCGACGAGCAGACATTCGGCGAACTGTTCAAACGCATAGAGCAGGAAGAAGACACGACCGACAAGATAGAGATCGAGATTGCCAACTACCTGCAGCAAGTGGGCGAAAACCGGCTGAGCGACGAAACGAAGGAGAAGGTGCGCCGCATGATGCGCGAAATAGACGAGCTGGAATCGATTGGCGACATGAACTACAAACTGGCGCGGACCATGGAACACCGCCTGCGCAACAAACTGGAATTCGGCTCAGGGCTGAACACAAAACTGAAAGAGATGATGGCACTGGCCGACAAAGCGCTGACACAGATGAACGTCGTGATGGAGGGACAGGCGGAGGACATAAGCATGGACAAGACCCGGGAAATAGAGACCGAAATCAACCAGATGCGCCAAACACTGAAAGACGAAAACATAACAGCCGTGAACAACCACATGTACAACTATGCCGTGGGTACACTCTACACCGACATGGTGAACGACCTCGAAAAGCTGGGCGACTATGTGGTGAATGTGGTGGAAGCAAGGATTGGACAATGAAGATGATTGCCGTTTCGAAATAAAAGCGAATCTCTGCACACGGAATGGAACCGAAACACATTTTGATAGTTGACGACGAGCCCGACTTGTGCGACATACTGACGTACAACCTGCGTGCCAACGGCTACACCACCACGACAGCCCACTCGGCCGAAGAAGCCCTGAGAAGTGGAATTGAGAACTGCGACCTGATGTTGCTCGACGTGATGATGCCGGGCATGTCGGGATTCGACATGGCCAGACAGCTGAAGGCCAACCCGCAGACGGCACAGATTCCCATCATATTCATCACAGCCAAAGACACCGAAGACGACACGCTGCAAGGATTCGGCCTCGGCGCCGACGACTACATCGCAAAACCATTCTCGGTGCGCGAAGTGACAGCCCGCGTGAAGGCCGTGCTGAAACGCAGCTCGCAGGCCGACGAAGCCGACAACGGCATGAAATACGAAGGGCTGGAAATCGACACCGGCACCAAGACCGTGACAGTAGATGGCAGGAAAGCCGACCTGACACGCACCGAATACGAACTGCTATACCTCATGCTGGGACACCACGACCAGATGTTCACCCGCCAGCAACTGCTCGAAAAAGTGTGGCCACACGATGTGGTGGTGATAGAACGCACGGTGGATGTGAACATAGCCCGCCTGAGGAAAAAGATAGGCCGATACGGAACATGCCTCATATCGCGTACCGGATTCGGATATTGCTTCGCCACAACACAAACCAATACAGACAGAGAGGAGGAAGAGCCATGAAACACAAGCCAAGCGAAGGACACAAGATGTGGTTGAGCGTGATGGCTATATTCCTCGTATATGCAGCGGTATTCATCCTGTTTGAAGACTACGACCGCAAATCAATCATACCATTCAAAGAAGCGAGCGACTGGCACCTGATGCTGTTCTCGCTCATCGTGATGTGTGGACTCGCATTCCTGCTCTTCAGATATGCCCGGCGAATGGACGAACGAATAAGCCGCGAACAGGCAGAGAAGGAAAACCAGATGCGCCGCGAACTGACACAAAACATAGCACACGAACTGAAAACACCTGTGGCCAGCATACTGGGATACACCGAGACCATACTCGACAACCCCGACATGACCGACGACACACGTCAGCAATTCATACAACGCACCCACTCACAAGCCAAGCTGCTCACCGCCCTGCTACACGACATATCGACCCTCAACAAGATGGACTATGCGCCACAGATGATGAAAAAGGAGCAAGTCGATATCACAGCACTGGTTGACGACATAGCACAAGAAACGGCCCTCAACATGAAGCGGCGGCAAATGACCATGCACAACAACCTGCCGCAGCAACTCGAGGTATGCGGCAACCGGATGCTGATATACAGCATATTCCGCAACCTGACAGAAAATGCCATCAACTATGCAGGCGAGGGCAAGACCATCGAGATAACGGCCAAGGCACAACACGACGAATGGATGTTCACATTCAAGGACAACGGGACAGGCATCCCGGAAAAACACCTGCCACGCATCTTCGAGCGATTCTACCGAATAGACCAAGGCCGTAGCCGCGACATGGGCGGAACGGGCCTCGGACTGGCCATCGTGAAAAACGCCGTGGCACTGCATGGAGGAACCATCACGGCCAGATGTCCGCACGAAGGCGGACTCGAGTTCCTCTTCACTTTGAAAAAGTAAAAACACTTATACCACAGCACACTTATAGCCTGCCAATTGTCACAAAACAGGCAGAAACGATTGCCAATTGACAGAAATGTCGTAACTTTGCAGTCGATTTGAAGTACAAAAGTACGATTAAGCTATAATAGGACAATCTGTGTGGCAAATTGCCAACAATCCAATATTTCAATAAAGACAGAAGTAATAACGACACAACATAAAACAAATCATGAAAGTACTAAAGTTTGGTGGAACGTCCGTAGGTTCGCCTGAAAGCATACTCAACGTAAAAAAAATAGTAGAAGCACAGACTGAGCCTGTGGTTGTAGTAGTGTCGGCCCTGGGCGGCATCACCGACAAACTCATCAACACATCGCGGCTGGCTGTGGCAGGCGATGCCAAATATCTCGACTCGTACTACGAGATGGTGTTGCGCCACCACGAGATGATTGAGAAGGTGATTGACAACGCACAGACAAAGATTGCACTGCTCAAAGAAATCGACAACCTGCTGGAGGACCTGAAAAGCATCTACCAAGGAGTATATCTCATCCGCGACCTGTCGGAGAAGACACAGAACGCCATCGTGAGCTACGGCGAAAGAATGTCGAGCCGCATCTGTGCCGCACTGATAAAGGATGCACGGTGGTTTGACTCGCTGACCATAATAAAGACCGAAAAGAAACAAGGCAAGAACCTGCTGGCCGACGAACAGACCAACCGCAATGTGCGCGAAGCAATGGCCGGAGAATTCAAGGTGGCAATAGCCGGCGGATTCATATCGACCGACATACACACAGGCGAGATTACCAACCTGGGACGAGGCGGAAGCGACTACACAGCAAGCATCATCGCTGCAGCACTGGATGCCAAGGTGCTGGAAATATGGACCGACGTTGACGGATTCATGACTGCCGACCCACGAGTGATAAACACGGCATACACCATCGACCGACTGAGCTACATAGAAGCCATGGAGCTGTGCAACTTCGGTGCCAAGGTGGTATATCCGCCGACAATATATCCGGTGTGTGTGAAGAACATACCGATACTCATCAAAAACACCTTCCACCCCGAAGCTGTAGGTACAATCATAGAACAAGAATCGCACGATACGACGCGAGCCATCAAGGGCATCAGCTCAATCAACAACACAAGCCTCATAACCGTGGCAGGACTGTCGATGGTGGGCGTGATTGGTGTGAACCGACGCATCTTCACCACCCTGGCCGACAACCAAATCAGCGTGTTCATGGTGAGCCAGGCATCGTCGGAGAACAGTACATCAATCGGTGTGAGGAACGAAGATGCCGAACTGGCATGTGAGGTGCTGAACAACGAGTTTGCCAAAGAGATAGAGATGGGTGCCATGTACCCTATGACAGTAGAGAAAGACCTGGCAACAGTGGCAGTAGTGGGTGAAAACATGAAGCACACACCTGGTATTGCAGGAAAACTATTCGGCACACTTGGAAGAAACGGTATCAGCGTCATTGCATGTGCACAGGGTGCAAGCGAGACAAACATATCGTTCGTGGTGGAAAGCAAGTCGCTCAGGAAGTCGCTCAACGTCATTCACGACAGCTTCTTCTTGTCGGAATACCAAGTGCTCAACCTCTTCATCTGCGGAGTGGGAACAGTCGGCAACAGCCTCATCGAACAGATATCGAGCCAACGCGAGAAACTGAAGAAAGAACGCAACCTGCTACTCAACGTGGTGGGCATTGCCAGCAGTAAGAAAGCTATATTCAAGCGCGAAGGCATCGACCTCGAAAACTACAAAGAACTGCTGGCCGAAAGCACGCCAAGCAACATAGAGCGGCTGAGAGACGAGGTGATAGGTATGAACATATTCAACTCAGTGTTTGTCGATTGCACAGCAAGCCGCGAAGTGGCATCGCTCTACAACGACTTCTTCGAACACAGCATTTCGGTCGTGGCTGCCAACAAGATTGCTGCATCGTCAGACTACGACAACTACTCAAAACTGAAGCGCACTGCACGCAAACGTGGCGTGAAGTTCTTGTTTGAGACCAACGTAGGAGCCGGACTGCCTGTCATCAACACCATAAACGACCTTATAAACAGCGGAGACAAGATACTGAAAATCGAAGCCGTGCTGAGCGGAACGCTGAACTACATATTCAACAACCTAAGTGCCGACATGCCATTCAGCCAAACCGTGAGACTGGCAAAGGACGAGGGATATTCAGAACCCGACCCACGTGTGGATCTGAGCGGGAAAGACGTGATACGCAAACTTGTTATACTGTCGCGCGAAGCCGGATACAAAGTGAATCAGGAAGATGTGGAGACACACCTGTTCATACCTGC
>CAMHPM010000064.1 GCA_946187025.1 uncultured Prevotellaceae bacterium | reverse complement strand
AACAATGCTTTTCATTCACACATTGCAATAAGGCGTAAAAAGGGAGATTATATAGGCAAAAAAGTAAAATATCAACTTTTATAAAACTCGTGATGATTACCAAGTGCAGGGGTCTTGCCCTGAAAAACGTTGTTTTTTCATTCAACGTTTTTCAGGGCAAGTCGGTACAGGTTATTTCACTATTTCCTTGATGTGTTTTTGCAGGTCTGCAGCGAGTGGCGGGATATTGTGGCTGCGTTCAAACTGAATGAGGTTCTCATAGGTCATCTTCATCTTGTTTTCCTTCTTTATCTTCTTCAGTTCGTCCTTGGTGACGTAGGCACGCTTGGTGGTGAACACCTGCATAATGATGTTGACATGACTGTTGTCTTTAGCATCATCATAGCTGGTGGCAACCTGTGACATAACAAAGTCTTCGGGGTCGTAATTGCCATTCTCGTCAATGAGATAGATGGTAAAGTCTTGGTCCTTACGGTTCAATTCTGTTTCTGCCCTTTTCGCTGCCTTTGCTATCTTCTTGTCGCTGCCTGTAATCTGAAGCAGATGTTGCTGCATGAGGTGTAAGTCGTAGCTGTAGCGACGCTCGCCCTTTTCATGATTATCGGTGATTGAGCCGACAACGCCAAATTTATCGGTGATGCGTTGCCTGTCAGTACCGTCGGGGGTGATTGACAGTTCTGTCTTACCATATTTTTTCTTCATCCGATCTTCAACCTTATTCATACTCAAACCTGCAAATTGCTTGATGTATGGGTTTAATATCGTATTTAGCAAGGTTTTCAAAATGCCTATGTTGCAGGCTGAGAAATGGTCTTCGTCGGAAGACAGTTTCCTTGTGTTATTGTCGAAATAGTTGTTGAGTAAACCTCCTCGATAGTAGTAAGCTGGCATTTCAGGATCGTCGTTCATATAGAACATGCGATAGTAGGTCTGCACATATACTTGTGGTTTGGTGGTGATGGTGATTGCCGGCAGGTCGAACTCGATGTCCTCAAGTGTTATCCGTCCGCCACGTTCCACATTCACCTTCTTCGGCTTGTAGGCAATGTGGGAGACTGATATCACCTTGGCACCTTTCACATCGTCGAGGATGCCGTTTAGGTTTGTCGTACCGATGATGTCACCATTGTCATTTATTATATGAGCATAGGGCACCGGCTGCCCCTCGCTGTCACAAACCTGGATGCGCTGTGCATTCATTGTCATTGCAGTAATCATGGCTACTGCTGCCATCATTAGAATCCGTTTCATTATGTGTATTGTTTTAAGTTATTCGTTCTGTAGATATACTGCCATTAATGGGTTTACAATTATGTCACATTTTGTATCGCAAAGGTAACTATTTTTAACGAAAACAATACTTTTAACACAGATAAATCACACTTTAGTGACGTTTTTTACAGAATCACACCGTTATTTTTTACAGAATCACACCGAAACTTGCACCGATAGCGCACTCGCAAAAGCACACCCCTACAGGTTTTGCTACAGACAAAGCAAAAAGCGGCCATTCCATCGGGGGAAACAACCGCCTGAAAATGTAAAACCGCAGGAGTAGCAGTTGCATACATCCTGCGGTTTCTTATGCCTACGGAGGCGTAAGGGTCACTTCAAGTGTTTTCATTTCGTTTTTGGATTGGTTGTCAGTCTCTTTGGGTGTGCATGATGCAAGCGTAATGGCAGCACACACAATAGTTAATAAGTTTGTTTTCATCATCGATTATAATGTATTATGCATATTCCTGAAATCATTATTACTGCCGTTTATCGCTCTATCCAGCTCTCGCGGTCGAGGTTACGGTAGCCGATAGCTTCGCCTATGTGCATGGGCTGTATGTCGGCCGAGCCTGCCAGGTCGGCAATAGTGCGTGCCACCTTGAGGATGCGGTCGTAGGCACGCGCCGAGAGGTTGAGCCGGCGCATGGCATCGCGCAGGCGGGTTGTGCCCTGCTCGTCGAGCCGCGCATAAGTATGTAGGAGCGAAGTGGTCATCTGTGCATTGCAGTGTATGCCTTTCACACCTGCATAACGCTCTTCCTGAATCCTCCGAGCCGCAATCACACGCTCGCGTATGGTGGCACTCGACTCGCCCTTAGGCGCATTTACCATGTCGTTGAACGGCACACTCTCAACCTCCACCTGTATGTCGATGCGGTCCATAAGCGGCCCGCTGATGCGATTCATGTAGCGTTGAATCTGTGTCGGCGTACAGACACAGGCATGTGTGGGGTGATGATGCCATCCGCACGGGCATGGATTCATCGATGCCACAAGCATGAAGGAGCAAGGCATCGTGATGTTGTATTTGGCACGGCTGATGGTGATGATACGGTCCTCGAGCGGCTGACGCAGGGTTTCGAGCACCGATTTGGAGAATTCGGTGAACTCGTCGAGGAAGAGTACACCGTTGTGTGCCAGGCATATCTCGCCCGGCATGAAGTTGGTGCCGCCTCCCACAAGGGCCACATCGGATATAGTGTGGTGTGGAGCCCTGAACGGACGCTGGCTTATAAGCGATGTGTCACGGCTTATTTTGCCTGCTATGCTGTGTATCTGTGTGGTTTCGAGACTTTCAGAAAGCGAGAGCGGCGGCAAGATTGACGGCAGACGTTTAGACATCATCGACTTTCCACACCCGGGACTGCCTACAAGCAGAATGTTGTGGCCACCGGCTGCAGCCACCTCGAAGGCACGCTTCACGTTTTCCTGTCCCTTCACCTCGTCGAAATCGAAGTCGTAAGACGATTGCTGAGCAAAAAACTCTTCACGAGTGTTTATCTCGGTCGGTTCAAGATGTGTGGAGCCCGACAGGAAGCCTGTGACATCGTGCAGATGGTGTATGCCATACACCTTGAGACGATTCACCACGGCTGCCTCGCGCACATTCTCTTCGGGTACAAACAATGCTTCGTAGCCCAATTCGCGTGCCTTGATGGCTATCGGCAGGATTCCCTTCACCGGCTGTACCGTGCCGTCGAGGCTCAGTTCGCCTACAAACATATACCGATTGATATTGTCGGCCGAAAGCTTACCAAGGGCAACCAACACTCCGACAGTAATCGGAAGGTCAAAACCCGAGCCTTCCTTCTTTACGTCGGCCGGTGCCAGATTCACAACAACCTGCTTCATGTTGAGCTGAACACCACTGGTGCGTAAAGACGACAAGACTCGTTCCTGGCTTTCACGCACAGCACTATCGGGCAATCCTACGATTGAGAACCTGAACACAGAACTGGTAGGAGTGCTCACTTCGATAGTGACCGGCAATGCTTGCAGCCCCTGCAACGTGGCTGACGATATCTTTGCAATCATTTGTTTGTTGTTATTCTTTACGCCAGAAGCCGTGGGTTAGGAGAATTAGTATAGGGAATATCTCGAGACGCCCGATAAGCATGAGGAACGAACACACTATTTTTGCCAACGGACTTATGACGGCCCACGAGTGTGCAGGGCCGTAGAATCCCATTGCCGGCCCGACGTTGCTGAGCGACGAGAGCGAAAGGCTTAATGCCTCTGTGAAGTCATGGCGGAGAAGTTGTGTCCCATCAGGCATTTGCTCCAAATAGTTGGCATCCACTCCACAAAGTATGAGGATGAATGCACCGATAAACATCGAACCCACAAACAGGGTTATGAACGCCAGCAGAGTCTTCTGTATCGATGTAGGAATGACCTCGCCCTGCAGTTTCACTGATGCCACGATGCGCGGATGGAGGATGCGGCGGAACTCTCCGCGCAACATATTCCACAGAATAGCCCACCGTATGCACTTGAAACCTCCCGACGTGGAACCCGATGATGCTCCGGCAAACATGAGGAACAGCAGGATCGGCATCAGAATCTGCGGCCAGACGGTGTAGTCGCACGATGCAAAACCAGTGGTCGTCTGAAGCGAAATAACAGTGAACAGGGCTTCACGGAAGGATAGTTCGATATCTCCCTGATTGTTATGAAGGGTGAGAAACAGTGTGCAAGCAAATGCAGATAAAACCACTATGATGACATAAACCCTCAACTCGGCATTCTTCAGCAGACGGCGGAAACTGGCGCGGAAGAGGCAGTAGTAGAGCAGTGTGTAGTTCACACCCGACAAAAACATGAACAACGTGGTGACATACTCGATTGCAGGCGAGTTCCATTGGTCGTGGAAGAATGCCGAATGTGGCGAAAAACCGCCTGTCGCAGTGGTGGTCATCGAGATATTGATGGCATCGAACACACTCATGCCACACACCACGAGCGAAAGGATGCAAGTGAGAGTGAGCGTGAGATATACCGAACCGATCCACTTCACTGCCACACTGATGCGCGGATGTATCTTGTCGTGAAGCGGCCCGGTTGACTCGGCGGCAAAGAGTTTCACCTCTCCCACACCGAATGCAGGCAGTATGGCAAGGGTGAAGAAGATGATACCGATACCACCTATCCATTGGGTCATGCTACGCCAGAAAATGATTCCACGTGGCAGGACATCAATGTTGTCGATGATGGTCGAGCCCGTAGAGGTGAATCCCGACATGGCTTCGAAGAATGCGCTTGCAAAGTCGGGCACACTCTTGGTGAGGAGGAACGGTATTGTTCCGATGAGAGTGAAGACTATCCATACGAGCGACACGATGATATAGCCGTCGCGACGTCCAATCTTCTTGCCCGCATTGATGCCTATGATGCTGCCAAGCATTCCCAACACAACACTCACAATGATGGTCCACACGTATGGCCAAACACTTTCATGGTAGAACCATGCCACACACATGGTAATAAGCAACTGGCCTGCTTCGATGAAGAGGAGCATACCAAGTACCTTGAATATTTGTCGCCAGTTGATCATTGTGAGGTCTGTTGTTTTGTTGTAACTTCAGTTTTTAGATATACATCGTCCTGCAAAGTCTGTTTTGCCCGATGAAATCGTGGTTTTTTGTCTGTTGAACCGCAAGTTTTCAGCACTGAGAGCATCTGTTTTTGTCCGATGAAATCGTGGTTCTTAACGATGAAATCGTCAGTTTTTTTGATGGTCGGCCAATGCATGACCGAGGTTTTGTTTAATTGAAGAACCGCTCGAGTCGTTTAAGTGTCTGGCTTGCACAGAATGCCACAACCCGGTCGCCGGCTTGCAGCTGCGTGCGTCCCGACACGAGTTCGCCGCGTCCGTTGCGTATCATGCCTCCTATGTTTATGTCGCGCGGCAAGTTGAGTTCCATGATTGGCTTCTTTGTTGCTCGCGAACCTTCCTTCACCACAAACTCGGCCACATCGGCATCGGCCACGGTGAGCATCTTCACATTGTTTACATCGGCCTTGAGCAGCATCTGATATATGTGGCTGGCTGCCAGCATTTTCTTGTTGACGACGGTACCTACGTCGAGCGATTCTGCCATGTCGAGATATGCCAGATTCTCAACCTGGGCATAGGTGTTGCATATTCCGTTGCGGCGTGCTGCCACACATGCAAGTATGTTTTTCTCGTCGTTGTTGGTGAGTGCTATGAAGGCTTCTATGTGGTTATAGCCTTCATCCTTGAGGAGGTCGAGGTCGTAGCCGTCGCCATTGATTATCATGGTTCGGTCTTTTGTGAGGCGTCCCAGCTCTTCGCATCGTGCATAGTCTTTCTCGATGATTTTGACCGAAAGGTTGTCGGGAATGGACCAGTCGGTACGTACTGCCAGTTTGCCTCCGCCGATAATCATGAAATGCTTCACCGACGGGTAGTTGTCCTTTCCTGTAAGATGTCGTATATTGCTTATTTCGTCTTTCGTTGTCATGAAGAATACGAGGTCTTCGCTCAGTATGCGCTCGTCGCCACTTGGAAGTATGGTATCACCGTCGCGCTTGATGGCTACCACATGGAACTTGTGTCCGTCGGCACCCAGTTCCTTCAGTGTGTGTCCCAGCAGCATGTTTCGGTTTTCGTAGCCCTTCTGGCTCTTCTCGAGCAGGTTGAAGTCGTGCATCTTGACGCTGAAGAGCACGAGGTCGCCGTCGAATTCGATGTATTGTCTCACCCAGCTGTATTGTGCCGATTCGGCGATTTCCTTGCCTGCCAGCATCTCGGGATAGATGAGTGAGCTGATACCCATGTTTTCAAACAGGCGCAGGTGTGACGGTTCCATGTATTCGTAGTTGTCGATACGTGCCACGGTGCGTTTGGCTCCGAGTTGTTTTGCCAACATGCAGCATGTGAGGTTTTCGCTTTCGTTGGGTGTGACGGCTATGAAGAGGTTGGCACTCTCGATGCCTGCCTGCCGCAACCCCTTGATGGATGTGGGTGATGCCACCAGGGCCATGATGTCGAGCTCGTTGTTGAGCTTGGTGAGCTTGTCCTCATCTTCGTCGATAAGGACTATGTCGAAATTCTCGTTTGAGAGCATACGGGCCAGATGGGTTCCCACGGCTCCTGCCCCTGCTATGACTATCTTCATGGTGGTTTGCCTTTTGCGTTGTTTGTCGTTATGTGCCTTGCTTCTGTTGTTTTGATGCCGGCATCATTTCATTAATGGCCTTGCAGATGGCTTCTGCGTCCATGCCGATGAGGTGTCGGAGTTCGGTCACAGTACCGTGTTCGACGAAACGGTCGGGTATTCCGATTCGGTGTACGTGTGGTGTGAATCCGTTGTCGCTCATGTATTCGAGCAGTGCACTTCCGAGTCCGCCTTCGATTACTCCGTCTTCCACGGTGATGATTTGGTCGAATCGTGTACCGATCTCGTGTAGCAGGTCGGTGTCGATTGGTTTGAGGAATCGCATGTCGTAGTGTGCCACGCTGAGTTTCCGGCCTTCGTTGGCGGCTTGCATTTCGGCCATGAGTATTGCCTTGCTTACTTCGGTGCCGATAGGTCCGAGGCTTACGATTGCCATATCGGTGCCGTCCTTGAGGCGTCGGCCGCGTCCCACTGGCAGTTCTTCCAGTTCGCAGCGCCAGTTGACCTGTGAGCCGCTACCGCGTGGGTATCGGATGACGAATGTGCCCTTGCCTGGCAGTTGTGCGGTGTACATGAGTTTGCGCAGCTCGTGTTCGTCGAGCGGCGATGCGATGGTGAGGTTTGGTATTGGCCGGAGGAAGGCCAGGTCGAAGGCTCCGTGGTGTGTAGGGCCGTCTTCGCCTACGATTCCTGCCCGGTCGAGGCAGAGCACCATGTTGAGATTCATGATTGCTGCATCGTGGATGATGTTGTCGTAGGCTCGCTGCATGAACGATGAATAGATGTTGCAGAATGGCAGGAGTCCGTCTTTTGCCATTCCGCCTGAGAAGGTGACGGCATGTCCTTCGGCTATTCCTACATCGAATGTGCGCTCTGGCATGGCTTGCATCATGATATTCATCGAGCATCCGGTAGGCATGGCTGGTGTCACTCCTACTATCTTGTCGTTTTTCTGTGCCAGTTCGAGCAATGTATGTCCGAACACGTCCTGGAACTTGGGTGGGTGTGGGGCCGACGAGTCGCTCTTGATGCGCTCGCCGCTCTCGTAGTCGAAACGTCCGGGTGCGTGCCACACGGTGGCATTCTGCTCGGCCGGCAGGTATCCCTTGCCTTTGATGGTGTGTATGTGCAGTATCTTAGGGCCGCGCATCTCTTTTATGGTGCGCAATATCTTCACCAACTCGATGACCCGGTGGCCGTCGGCTGGTCCGAAATATCGTATGTCGAGGCCTTCGAATATGTTCTGCTGGTTGGTGAGGAGCGATTTCATACTGTTGTTGAACCTGAGCAGTCCCTTCTTGCGTCGGTCGTTGAGCAAGCCCCATTCGTAGAGTTTGAGCGATGCTTTGTATCTCAGCCGGTTGTAGGTGCTGTTGGTGGTGAGTTCGAGC
>CAMHPM010000063.1 GCA_946187025.1 uncultured Prevotellaceae bacterium | reverse complement strand
ATTTATTATAAATAATGTGTGGATTATCGCAAATTATTCCGTATCTTTGTAGCCTTAAAGCCGGGTCGGCCACCACGGGCGGTCTGCACGGCTGAACGAACAGAGCGTATAGAAGAAAGATGGTTTCGATAGAACATTTGTGTGTTGAATTTGGAGCAAAGCCCTTGCTTCACGATTTGTGTTTTGTGGTGAACCCGCACGACCGCATTGCCCTTGTCGGCAAAAACGGTGCAGGCAAATCGACGTTACTGAAAATCATGGCAGGGCTGCAGATGCCCACCAGCGGCAAGGTGTCGCGCCCGGCCGACCTGAAAGTGGGCTACCTGCCACAGGTGATGCAGGTGAGCGACTCGCGCTCGGTGGAGGAAGAGACGGCCCTGGCCTACGACGGACGGGCAGTGGAGCCGTGGCAGATGCGTGCCGAGATAGACAAGACCCTCACCGGACTCGGGTTTCATCGCGACGACCTGACACGTCCGACCAGCGAATTCTCGGGCGGATGGCGAATGCGCATCGAACTGGCTAAAATCCTGCTGCAAACCCCCGACCTGCTGCTGCTCGACGAGCCAACAAACCATCTCGACATTGGGTCGATACAATGGCTCGAAACATTCATACAAACAAGTGCAAAGGCGGTGATGGTGGTGAGCCACGACCGGGCATTCATCAACAACATAACCAACCGCACCATCGAAATAACCTGCGGCAGGATAAACGACTACCGGGTGAAGTACGACCAGTATGTCACCCTGCGCGACGAGCGGCGCGAACAGCAGTTGCGTGCTTATGAGAACCAGCAGAAGGAAATAGCCGACATCAAGGACTTCATCGAACGCTTCAGATACAAGCCAACGAAGTCGAACCAGGTGCAGAGCCGCATGAAGCAGCTGGAAAAAATCGTGCCTATCGAAATCGACGAGGTTGACAACACCATGCTCAGGCTCAAGTTTCCACCATGCCAACGCAGCGGCGACTTCCCCGTGATATGCGACGACGTGTCGAAAAGCTACGGCGACCACCTCATCTTCAAAAACGTGAACATGAGCATACGCCGCGGCGAGAAAGTGGCCTTCATGGGCAACAACGGCGAAGGAAAGTCAACACTGGTGAAATGTATCATGGGACAAATCCCGTTTGACGGGACACTGAAGATAGCGCAAAACGTGCAGATAGGCTATTTTGCACAAAACCAGGCACAACTGCTCGACGGCAACATCACCGTGTTCGACACAATCGACCGCGTAGCCACTGGCGACATGCGCACACGAGTGCGCGACCTGCTCGGAGCATTCATGTTTGGAGGCGAAGCCATCGACAAATACGTGAAAGTGCTCTCGGGAGGCGAACGCAGCCGACTGGCCATGATACAGCTACTGCTGCAACCCGTCAACCTGCTCATACTCGACGAGCCCACCAACCACCTCGACATGCAGTCGAAAGACGTACTGAAGAACGCCATACGCGAATTTGACGGAACGGCCATAATCGTGAGCCACGACCGCGACTTCCTCAAAGGACTGGTTGACCGCACATACGTGTTCAAAGACCAGCAGGTGAGAGAACCTATCGAGAAAAGCCAGCCCGTCATGTCAGGGGCCGCCACAACGGTCCGGCCTAAAGGCAGCGACGAAGAGACACAAAAAGGACAGAAGACCCCAGCCGACACGCCAAACGACTCAAAACAGTCGTGGCAGGCAGCCAAAGCTGAAGCAAAAGCAAAAGCCCGGCAGGAGAAGATGCTCAAGGCATGTGAAGACAAAGTGACACAACTCGAACAACAGATAGCAGAGATAGAACAGACCCTCACCACGAAAAACGATATGCAACTCGTAGAACAATACACGAAACTGCAAGCCGAACTCGATGCAGCAATGAAGGAGTGGGAACAACTCATGGGATAACCTCCCCTACCCCCTCCCAAGGAGGGGAAAAGACCCTCTCCCTAGCCCTCCCCCTTTATGGGGAGGGAACTCCATCCGGATGGAAATAGCTAAATAGTTAAATCGAAAATAAATCGTAAATAGTAAATCATTAAATAGTTAATGCGTAAATAGTAAATCACTAAATAGTAAATGCGTAAATAGTAAATCGTTAAATAGTAAATAAGATTATGAAACTAAAACAATTAACAGTAATTGCAATGGCACTTACAATGACCGCCTGCCAGCAGCAGCTGGGTATCGGTATCAAGCTGGAGAACATGAACGACTCGGTTGCTCCAGGCACAGACTTTTATCAGTAAGCATGTGGCGGATGGATGAAAAACAATCCGCTGAAACCAGAGTATGCACGCTTCGGCAGTTTCGACGCAGTGGCAGAAAACAACCGTGAGCAAATCCGCACACTCATCGAAGAACTCTCACAAAACAAGAACGAGCAAGGAAGCCTGGCACAGAAGATAGGCGACCTCTACTCCATGATGATGGATTCCACACGCCAGAATGCCGACGGCATCCAACCAATCCTGCCCGACCTCGAAGCTATTGCCAACCTCCAGGGACGCGACGCAATACTCAGCTACATGAACACACAGCAACTGCGTGGTGGACGCCACATCATCAGCTGCGGCATCGGAGCCGACATGATGAACAGCACCGAAAACATGGTTGAGATAGGACAAGGCGGACTCTCGCTCGGAAACAAAGACTACTACGTGAAAGACGACCCTGCTATGCAGAAAATACGCGATGCATACCGCAAGCACATCGTCAACATGTTCCGACTTGTAGGCGACAGCGAAGAAGTCGCAACACGCAAGATGGAAGCCGTGATGTCGATCGAGACACGCATGGCAATCGGTTCACGCAGCCGAGTGGAACTGCGCGACCCTGCCAGCAACTACCACAAGATGGCATTCACAACACTGAAAGAAGACTTCCCAGGATACAACTGGGACGAATTCTTCGAGTCACAACTCATCACCGACCTCGACTCACTCTCTGTAGGACAGCCTGAAGCCGTGAAAGAAGCTATCGCAATTCTCAACGAAACAAGCGAGCAAGCACTCAAAGACTGGATGCAATGGCGACTGCTCTCAAGTTCGGCAAGCACACTGGGCGACGAGATCTATGCTGAATCATTCGACTTCAACGGACGTGTAATGTCGGGACGACAGGAAATCCAGCCTCGTTGGAAACGCTCGGTCAACACCGTCAACAGCATCCTGGGCGAAGCCGTGGGCGAACTCTACGTAAACAAATACTTCCCTGCCGAGAACAAAGCACGTATGCAACAACTCGTGAAGAACCTGCAAGTGGCCCTCGCCGAGCGAATCGACCAGCAGGAATGGATGAGTGACTCAACCAAAATACGCGCAAAAGAAAAGCTCAACGCATTCCACGTGAAGATTGGCTACCCTGACAAATGGCACGACTACAGCAAACTCAGCATCGACCCAAGCAAGACCCTGTATGAACTCATGAAAGACGTATCAGAGTGGGCCTGCCGCGACGAAATCGAACGTAAATACAAAAAGCCTGTAGATAACGAAGAGTGGTATATGACTCCACAAACCGTGAACGCATACTACAACCCTACAACCAACGAGATATGCTTCCCTGCAGGCATCCTTCAGTATCCATTCTTCGACATGAGTGCCGACGATGCATTCAACTACGGAGCAATCGGCGTTGTAATCGGCCACGAAATGACTCACGGATTCGACGACCAAGGCAGCCAGTTTGACAAAGACGGCAACTTCAAGAACTGGTGGGCAGAAGGCGACGACGTACGCTTCAAGGAGCACACAAAGGCTATGGTCGATTTCTTCAACGGCATCGAAGTATTGCCTGGCCTATATGGCAACGGCGAACTCACACAAGGCGAGAACATTGCCGACCACGGTGGACTGAAGATTGCATACACAGCATTCAAGAATGCTACAAAAGACAACCCACTGCCTACCATCGACGGATTCACACCTGAGCAGCGATTCTTCCTGGCTTACGCCGGAGTATGGGCACAAAACATAACCGAAGAAAACATACGCCAACTCACTACGACCGACCCTCACTCACTCGGCGAATGGCGTGTGAACGGAGCCCTGCCGCAAATCGATGCATGGTACGAGGCATTCAACATCACCGAAGACGACCCGATGTTCATACCAAAAGAAAAGCGTGTAAACATCTGGTAAGCACTAAGTACCATTTGTCAGTATTTAATCATCAATAAGACCCTCTCTGTCCATCCGGACATCTCCCCCTCTATGGGGAGAACCATCCGGATGGTATCTTCCCTCCTATGGGGGATAAGAGAGGGACCTTTCAATTGTCAATTATCAATTGTCAATTAACCCAAGATGCCACTAAACCTACCCGATAGGCTTCCAGCAATCGAGCTGCTGAAGAAGGAGAATATCTTCGTCATGGACACCACGCGTGCCCATGGCCAAGATATTCGTCCACTTCGCATTGCCATACTGAACCTCATGCCTATCAAGATAACCACAGAGACCGATTTTGTACGCATTCTGTCGAACACACCGCTGCAAATCGAGATTGAATTCATGAAGATAAAGAGCCATACGTCGAAAAACGCGCCGGTGGAACACATGCAAGCATTCTACCACGATTTCGACGATATGCAACACAAGAAATACGACGGGTTCATCATTACCGGTGCACCGCTCGAACAGATGGAATACGAAGAAGTATCGTATTGGAACGAACTGAAAGAGGTGATGAACTGGGCACACAGCAACGTCACATCCACACTCTACATCTGCTGGGCTGCATTTGCCGGACTCTATCACTTCTACGGAATACAGAAACAGCCCACACCCGAAAAAGTGTTCGGAGTGTTCCCACACCAATCGTCGGCACCATGGTTGCCTATATTCCGAGGATTCGACGATGAATTCTACGTACCACACAGCAGGCACATCACACTCTCAAAACCAGAAATCGAAGCTCATCCCGAACTTCAAATCATATCTGAGAGCAAAGATGCCGGAGTACATATCGTAATGGCACGCGGCGGACGCGACTTCTTCATCACAGGACATTCAGAATATGCACCTATGACACTCGACGGCGAATACCGACGCGACCTGAGCAAGAACCTGCCAATACAGATGCCGAAGAACTACTATCGCAACGACAACCCCGACAATCCGCCGATAGTGAGATGGCGCTCGACGGCAAACCTCTTGTTTACCAACTGGCTCAACTACTATGTATATCAGGAAACCCCTTACAACATAGACGACATACATGACTAACCTCGAACTATTATCGCCCGCACGCACCGCAGACATTGGCATCGAAGCAATACGCCACGGTGCAGATGCGGTATATATCGGAGCCCCACGCTTCGGAGCAAGAGCTGCGGCCGGTAACAGCATCGAGGATATAAGCCGGCTCGTCCGATATGCACACTTGTTCGGAGCCAAAGTATATGCAACAGTAAACACCCTGCTGAGAGACGACGAGCTGCACGAGGCACAGATACTCATCAAGCAACTATACGACATCCATGTCGATGCACTCATCGTGCAAGACCTCCGCCTGCTCACACTACAGCTTCCGCCCATAGCAATGCACGCCAGCACACAGATGGACAACCGCACACCTGAACATGTGAAACATCTGTACGACATAGGATTCCGCCAGGTGGTGTTGGCTCGCGAACTCACTATCGACCAAATCCGCGACATACACCAGTCATGCCCCGACATGAAGATAGAATGCTTTGTTCACGGAGCACTGTGTGTAAGCCTCAGCGGCCGATGCTATGCCAGCCAATGCCTGTTCGGCCGCAGTGCCAACCGCGGAGAGTGTGCACAGGTATGTCGCATGGAATTCGACCTTATCGAAGAACAGATGCAAGATGGGAAGACCACAGAGCACACCTTGCTGTCGGGCAAACACCTGCTCTCGCTCAAAGACCTCTGTCTCATTCAGCATCTGAAAGAAATGATCGATGCAGGCGTGACATCCTTCAAAATCGAAGGACGACTCAAAGACATGTCGTATGTAAAAAACGTAACAGCAGCCTACTCCACCGAACTTAACAAAATCATTGCAAACAACCCCACACTATATCAGAGAGCATCGGCCGGCAACGTCGAACTGACGTTCACTCCCGATATACACAAAAGCTTCAATCGTGGATTCACCACATATTTCCTGCACGGACGCACACCGGAAATCTTCTCGTTCGACACGCCAAAAGCCTTAGGGAAGGAAGTCGGGACAGTTAAAGACGTGTTCACAACATGCTTCACCGTGGCCGGATTGCAACACTTTGCCAATGGCGACGGACTCTGTTTCTTCGACAAAGGCGGCCGCCTGCATGGTTTCCGTCTGAACAAAGTAACCGACGGTCGCCTCTACCCACTCGACATGCCGCGCCAGCTCAGGCCCAAGATGCGCCTATATCGCAATTTCGACAAACAGTTCGACGACCTGCTCGGGCGCAACAGTGCCACACGCTACATACCAGTAGATATGACACTGAGCGAAACAGCACAAGGCTTCCGTCTCACAATGTCCGACGACTATGGCCACGAGACACACTACGAAGCACAGTGCGAAAAGCAACTGGCACACACACACCAGCAAGACAACATACAACGGCAGCTGTCGAAACTCGGCGACACAATCTACCGGCTGCGGACACTCAGTATCGACACAAACAAAAACTGGTTCATACCCGCATCGTGGCTCAGCCTTTGGAAGCGCGAGCTCGTAAATACCATGCCTCCATTCGCTCCAAACACCACAAACGACACACAGCCCACCGCCATGCCGACAACGTCAAAGCTCGCAATAGAAGCCGAGGCAGAGCTCACAACGAAAGTCGAAGCAGAAGCAAGCAACGACACCTCTTCACCATTAATGACGTGCCGACATTGCATAAAATATTCGCTCGGGATGTGCAAACAACCCACCCCGCCATGGCACCTCAAGATGGCCAACGGCCAACGTTTCAGATTAGCATTCGACTGTCGCCAGTGCATCATGTACGTAATGAAAGTCCTCATCGTGGCCATGCTGCTATGTTCGTGCAACGGCCAGTCGGCAGGCGAGTTCAACGCCACCCGCGACTCGTCGGCCACCAACCCTCTCTACACCGACACACTCCTCCAACTCACCCAGGCACAAGCCGACAGCCTCAACTTCCGACTGTCACACCACTACACCAACAACTTCAACTTCCGCGTAAAGGCCGACACCATCGCACTCACACCACACATCGACACATCGGCCGACACAGTTTACCTATATAAAGGCGATGTGATAGCAGTGGCCGACATCCATACCACATCTGACACAGTATTCGTCAAGGTAGCCCGCGACCAACACACCATGGGCTGGCTTGCCGAGCCCCGCCTGCTCAGCGGCACCACCCCCGACGACCCCATCTCAATCATCATCGACCGCCTTGCGACCACGCGCCTTATATGGATGCCCGTCATGGCCATACTCGGCATATTGCTAATCTTCTCAAAGAAGAGTTCAAAACTGCTCCATCCCACACTCGACCCCCTATGCCCATGCCTCTGCATCATGCTCGTGGCAACCATAGCATGTCTCTACACAAGCATACAGATGTGGGTACCCGAGTTTTGGCAGGAATACTACTTCCACCCCACCCTCAACCCACTGCGCCTGCCGCCACTCATGGCCACACTCGTTGTGCTGGTATGGCTCATCATCGTTGCATTCGTAGCCCTGGCACTCGAAGTGTACAAACACCTCGAGTTCCCAGGCGGACTGCTCTACCTGCTGCAAGTATGCGGACTATCGGTGCTCGCATATCTCGCCATCTCCTACTCCACCCTCATTTACGTAGGCTACATCCTACTGCCGGCGCTCCTGC
>CAMHPM010000062.1 GCA_946187025.1 uncultured Prevotellaceae bacterium | reverse complement strand
CATCAGTCAAGGCAAGAAGACAGTGCATGTGGGCGAGGCAAAGATCACGGGCAAGGCTGTGGTGAAGAGTATGAGCGAGGACATCACCGCCCCACTCTATCGTCAGGCTCAGTTCCATTCTGCCTACAACCAAGCTACGGTGCGCCTCAACTGCGGCGTGTCGGTCGAGCTGCATGCATTCGACGAAGGTGTTGCCTACCGATATGTCACTACAGGCTTTAAGGGCGAGTATATAATAGAGAACGAGCAGGCCGACTTCACGTTCGACAACGATTACGTCACCTACCTGCCGCTCACTACCAATCCGCGCAAACCCGAAGCCATGGCTTTCCAGGCCACATACGCCAAGGCACCAGTTTCACGTCAGTCGTCGTTGCTGGCTTTCCTGCCTGTCACTATTGATGAAACGGTGCGCAAGGTGACCATCATGGAGAGCGACCTCGAGGCCTATCCGGGCATGTTCCTCCATGCCGAGGGCTTGAACCTCAAGGCTTCGTTTGCGAAATATCCTAAGACCACCGACCACTATCAGTGGCGCGACCAGCTGTATGTCACATCGACCGAGGACTACATAGCCCGATGCACAGGCAACCGCACCTTCCCTTGGCGCATCGTTGCAGTGGCTCACGACGATACTGAGATGCCTGTCAACAACATGGTGTATGCACTTGCAGCTCCCAACCGCATTGGCGACTACTCGTGGGTGAAGCCTGGACGTGTGGCATGGGACTGGTGGAACGACTGGAGCATCAGTGGTGTTGACTTCGTTTCGGGTATCAACAACGACACATATAAGTATTATATCGACTTTGCATCGAAGTACGGACTTGAGTACATCATCCTCGACGAGGGATGGTATAAGCCATCATCAGGTGATCTGCTTACCACCATACCCGAGATCGACCTCCCGATGCTCACCCTGTATGCAAAGCAACGGAATGTACGGCTCATCCTGTGGTGTGTGTTCAACTGCCTCGACCGCAATATCGAGGCCATCTGCAAGAAGTATTCGGAGATGGGTATAGCTGGTTTCAAGGTAGATTTCCTCGACCGCAACGACCAGACAGGTGTTGAGATGATTTACCGCATAGCCGATGTGTGTGCCAAGTATCACATGATGCTCGACTACCACGGTATATATGCCCCTACAGGCATCAACCGCACCTACCCCAACATCGTGAATTTCGAGGCTGTGTTTGGCATGGAAGAGGCCAAATGGACCAAGAACGGCGAGCAAGACATGCCGCTCTACGATGTCACATTCCCTTACATTCGTATGCAAAGCGGATATGTTGACTTCACTCCAGGCGGCTTCCGTAATGCTACTGCAAAGGACTTCCAGCCTGTGAACAACAACCCGATGACCATGGGTACACGCTGTCACCAGATGGCACACTATGTGGTACACGAGTCGCCGCTCACCATGTTTGCCGACAACCCTACCATCTACATGAAGGAAGACGAATGCACACGCTTCCTTGCCTCCCTGCCATCGCGCTACACGTCGATGAAGATACTGCAAGGCAAGATGGGTGAATATATCGTCACCCTGCGCACCGATGAGCATGGCAACTACTTCGTGGCAGGCGAGACCTCGTGGCAGGCTCGCGACATACGTCTGCCGCTCTCGTTCCTGCCTGCCGGCACCCACACAGCACGCATCATGGTCGATGGAGTGAATGCCGACCATGTAGCTACCGACTACAAGGCAAAGACCCAGCAAGTCACATCGTCCACAACACTCGACATCCACATGGCATCGGGTGGCGGATTCGTGATAGCGATAGAGAAATAAAGTTAATAACGATACCGGCTATTGCCATCCTGAGCATGTGAGAGCATGTGCAAGGATGGCAATTTTCGTATATGCATGTCAGCACCCATGTGCTACTTTTCATTTCATTTTCTTCTTTTCAGCATCGTTTTCATCATCTATTTGCACATTTTTATGCATATATGGTATCTCATCGACCAGCAAAGCAGCAGCATAGAGAGCGTGAAGCGTATCCCTACAGGCAAAAGCCAAATCTACTCTGTTGACGGACGCAAGCTTAACAACACACAGCGAGGCATCAACATTATCCGCAAGGATGATGGCAGCAGCACAAAGCAACTGATAAGATAAGCCGCTGTCTGCCCATTTGTCCACATTGGCAGGCCAAAATGTCCACACTGGTGGTTGGCACACGAGTTTGCAATAGATATGGGTGAAGAGCAAAAGGGAAGTCGAAGGAGACGAGAAGAAGACCTGATGGTCAACCCACCCCAAGACAAGCCTCGACACTCAACAACCATATTAACAAACTATAATTAGGAGGTATTAATTATGTTACCAGTAATGTTTAAAAACAGTTGGTTTCCAACAGTATTTGATGATTTTCTGAACACTGATTTTATGCCTCGTGCCAACAATACAGCACCTGCAGTCAATGTGAAGGAAGACGAGTCGGCCTACACCATGGAGCTTGCTTCGCCAGGCATCCGTAAGGAGTTCTGCAGGGTGAGCATCAACGAAGATGGCAACCTCTGCATTGCAATCGAGAACAAGACAGAGCACAAGGAGAGCGAAGGTCACAAACATCACTATCTGCGCCGCGAGTTCTCATACTCCAACTACGAACAATGCTACACGCTGCCTGAAGATGTTGACAAGCAAGCCATCGAAGCAAAGGTTGAGAACGGTATCCTGACCGTAAAGATGCCTAAGCTGAAGAAAGCCGAGTCGAAGGCCACAAAGACCATCACTGTGGCATAAAGCCAGCAACGGCCTGCTAAAAAACGAACTGAAAACAGGAGTATCACACCGATACTCCTGTTTTTTTGTAATTATATGTGCAGTGATATTTACCTGAGAGTATAGAAGAATTTACCTGAGAGTACTGAGTAATTCTTTAATTTGCACGACAAATTAAATAATTTACAGCAGAAATTTAATAAATTGTGGTCAGAAATTTAATAATTTGCACCACAAATCAAAGAATTCTCCAGCAGTCGCAGCAAAATACTTATAGGAGCAAAGCAAAATTCTTATAGGAGCAAAGCAAAATTCTTATAGGAGCAAAGCAAAATTCTTATAGGAGTGAAGAAAAAATCTTATAGGCGCAAAGAAAATAATCTTATGTGTGTAAATGCAACACGCAGTGTAATGCCAACCGACTCGAAAGCAGACGGAAGTGGCGAAAAGCGATGTGTGAACGCAAATAATTATCATTTGCAGGTTGCCAATTATCATTTTTTTATTAACTTTGCACCCAAGTATGGCATAAGGCTCATGCTTGGCTAAAAAAGATAATATATGTACACGAGCGAGAAGACACTATATGTGGCCCATGGCCCAAACGGTCCTATCAACCTTATCGGCCGTATGGCCAACCGTCACGGACTTATAGCCGGTGCCACGGGTACGGGCAAGACAGTGAGTTTGCAAGTTCTGGCCGAGACATTCTCTCAGGCCGGTGTGCCTTGTTTCATGGCCGACATGAAGGGCGACCTCTCCGGCATAAGCGTTGTGCCGAGTTCGGAATCACCAACCCGCAGTTCCACGGATGTCCCGTCACGTTCTACGACGTATATGGCGAGAAGGGTCACCCTATGCGCACCACGATATCCAACATGGGCCCGGAGCTGCTGGCCCGCCTGCTGTGCCTCAACGAGACACAGACGGGTGTGCTCAACATCCTGTTCCGTGTGGCCGACGACCGTGGCCTCCTGCTGCTCGACCTGAAAGACCTGCGTGCCATGCTGGGATATATAGCCGACCACGCATCGGAACTGACCAAGACCTATGGCATGGTGTCGGCACAAAGTGTGGGAGCCATACAACGCGCACTGCTGGCACTCGAGAACCAGGGAGCCGAGCGATTCTTCGGCGAACCGGCATTCAACATACAAGACCTCATGCGCACCACGGTCGACGGGCATGGCGTGATGAGCGTACTGGCTGCCGACCAGCTCATGCTCAACCCCAAGGTCTATTCGTCGTTCCTGCTCTGGCTGCTATCCGACCTCTATGCAACACTGCCCGAGGTAGGCGACCAGGACCTGCCACGACTCGTGTTCTTCTTCGACGAGGCACACACACTGTTCACCGACACGCCACGTTCGCTCGTTGACAAGATAGAGCAAGTGGTGCGACTCATCCGAAGCAAGGGCGTGGGAGTGTATTTCATAACCCAAAGCCCTACCGACATCCCCGACTCCATCCTTGCACAACTCGGCAACCGCATACAACATGCCCTGCGAGCATTCACACCGAAGGAACAGAAAAATGTGAAAGCCGCAGCCGACACCTTCCGTGCCAACCCGGCCTTCAAGACCGACCAAGCCATCATGGAGCTTGCAACAGGCGAGGCACTCGTGTCGTTCCTCGACGAGAAAGGTATGCCAACCATGGTTGAGCGTGCAAAGATACTCTTCCCACTGAGCCAGATAGGAGCCGTGACCGACCAACAACGCGAACAGATAATACGTTCGTCGGCCATCTACGGACGCTACGACACCCCAATCGACCGCGAAAGTGCATTCGAAGTGCTACTGGCACAAACCGAATCCGACGCACAGGCAGCCGAACAGGCACAAGCAGAGGCCGAACAAGCCAAACTCGACGCACAGGCAGAGAAAGAAAGAGAAAAGGAGGAGAAGAAAGCGTCGAAGAAGAAAAGCATCTGGAGCAAGGTAATCGGAGCAGTGATAACCAGCGTGACAGCAGCACTGGGCACACATGTGGCCAACACAATAAGCGGAAAGAAAACCAAGTCGAAGGAAAGCGTGACGAAGAAAGTGACGAAAAACGCCATCAACTCGGCCACACGCACTGCAACACGCGAAATAACACGCAGCATACTTGGAAATATGATAAAATAAAAGAGGAAGAAATAAAGACGTTAACAAAATAATATGTTAGAAAAGATACAACAACTACTTGCCGAGGTGGAAACACTCCAGGCACACAGCGCAGAGGAACTCGAAGCACTGCGCATAAAATACCTGAGTAAGAAGGGCAGCATATCAGCACTGATGAACGACTTCCGCTCAGTACCAGCCGAACAAAAGAAAGAAGTAGGAATAAAGATAAACGAACTGAAGACCCGTGCATTCGACAAGATAAACGCACTGCGCGCCGAGTTTGCACAAACCGACAGCGCCGACGACGATATCGACATCACACGCACCGCCTACCCTACTCCACTCGGCACACGCCACCCACTCACCATCGTGAAGAACGAGATAGTAGATATCTTCTCACGCCTCGGCTTCTCGCTGGCCGAAGGCCCCGAGGTGGAAGACGACTGGCACGTGTTCGGATCGATGAACTTTGCCGACGACCATCCGGCACGCGACATGCAAGACACATTCTTCATCGAAGCACGTCCCGACGTGATACTACGCACACACACCAGCTCAGTTCAGAGCCGTGTGATGGAAAAGACCCAACCGCCAATCCGAATCATCTGTCCGGGACGCGTGTATCGCAACGAAGCCATCAGCGCACGCGCACACTGCTTCTTCCATCAGGTAGAAGGACTCTACGTTGACAAAGAAGTGAGCTTCACCGACCTCAAGCAAGTGCTCCTGCTCTTCGCACGCGAAATGTTTGGCGAAGGGACACAGATACGTCTGCGTCCGTCGTACTTCCCATTCACCGAACCATCGGCCGAGATGGACATCAGCTGCAACATATGCGGCGGAACAGGATGCGCATTCTGCAAACACACAGGATGGGTTGAAATCCTGGGATGCGGAATGGTTGACCCGGCAGTGCTCCAACTCAACGGAATCGACCCTACAAAATACAAGGGCTACGCATTCGGAATGGGTGTGGAACGCATCGCCAACCTGAAATATCAGGTGAAAGACCTACGCATGTTCAGCGAAAACGACATGCGGTTCCTACGCGAATTTGAGGCCGCAAACTGATAGGAAACGGGTGCGAACAAGAGCCGGCACAACTTTTTTCAATAAAATATTAAAAAAAACTCATAAAAGTTTTGTCAGTTCAAAATAAAGTCGTACCTTTGCACTCGCAAAACGGAAATGAACCGTAAAAGACGGACAACAGCCGCGATGCAAAACATAGTGAGGTGCGTTAGTTCAGTAGGTTAGAATATCTGCCTGTCACGCAGGGGGTCACGAGTTCGAGTCTCGTACGCACCGCAACAAAACAGAGGAAAGCCAAACGGCTTTCCTCTGTTGTTATTTACTTTCCTCTGTTGTTATTTAATTATGTTTCCTATCGTGAGATACAAGCTGTTAACGCACATATATCTTCTTAGTAAACGCGCCCTGACTTCCCTCACAACTTACACTAACAATATAAACACCTGCCTGAACAGTCGGCGTGAAAGCAATGCCCGACTGACAGCGACGTGTATCTACAACAGCACCAGTAGGTGTGAGCAGGCTCACGATCGAAGGTTGAGCTGTATGAACATACAACACACCATCCACATAACTGATCTGTGGTGCTGCGGTCGAGGCCGACAGCTGCTCTATACCGGTTGCAGTGCTGTTGCTGATAAAGAATTCAGCACCTGCAGCCTTGTTGGCATATACATACGAATCGGTCGTACGGCTGTCGAAGTTGAAGTATTGAAGGTCATTCCATACACCATGCAGGCGAGCATTACCGTTAGGCAGAGCCTCAACCTGTATCCATCCGTTCTTATCAGCAGTCGATGCAGTTTCTACGATGCGCCACCCCTCGTCGCCTGCACCGAGGTAGCGGGTGAGGCATCGTACCTTAAAAAAACTTTTGAATCCGCTCACTGCCGTAAATGTGAAACGAAAGGAAGCATCATTCACATCGAGCGGTGCAAGGCAATAGTCGCCATCATGACGGGCACTTGCATCGGGCTTATAGTGCAGATATAAGCCCGATTGTACTTCCTTAATATATAAAGGTGTGCCAGTCTTTACGACCGGAGCCATAGCTTCGACTGCATCCGTCTGCTCCTCGGCAGCGATGCTGAGTTCGGCCACCGATGCATAGTCGCGGTTATCAACCACACTGCGTATCACGAAACGGAAGTAGCGTGCCTTAGGTTTCGACGGGATGTTGACAGTCTGAGGGTCGCCGCTGTTCTCAAACGTACCCGATGCAGCAGGTGCACCCCATACATCAGGCGAATTGCTGAAATATACATCGTAGTTGCGGACACGTCCGTTGGTGCTTCCGTCGGAACGTCCCTTGTATGTAAACGACGTGACGACATAGGTCTTTGCCATATCTACAACTATTTCATGCGGACACTTAGGTGTAGAAGGGTTGTACTGTGTGTGCCAGAATGTGGCATCGTTGCCGTCGATGGCATTCTCCACCCTTTCGCCACCACCTTGCTGCGAGTCGTAGCTTACAATTTTCCAAGCCGACTTATCAATATACATAGGCACTTGCTCGCTGCTCACGATACTTGGAATCATATCGCTGCGAGTGCTGTAGGTCTCGAGCAGGCCGCCCTTTGTAAATGTAAACGCACGGGTATAAGTCTTCCACTCACCACCATCGATACGATATTGTATTGTAGCATTTGGTGTAGAAGTAGTGAGACTTATGCTGCCCTTATCAAGGTGGTTGATGCTTACCGGCTCACAAATGTTGCTTGCTACACGAGCCTTCTCAGCAAGCTGAGCATCGGTCAGTTCAGCGGCAAGAGGCATAAAGATGAATCCGAAGTTGGTAGTTGCAGAATAGCGTTCGTACTGTCGCAACACGTCTGGTCCGCAGCTTGCATTACCAAGAGCACGCGTGTAGGCATCAAGGCATACGACGGTAGGTGTGATAAACGAAACTTCATAAGGGTGTTTCTTCCGAGTGTTGCGATTGGTATATACATCTGTTGCACGCCAGTGCCCTACCGATGCCGACATGGTTTCAGGAGCAACGAACAAGGCTCCCACCCCACTCTCGTTACGAAGTGCCATCCATCTCACTTCTTCTTTGTTAC
>CAMHPM010000061.1 GCA_946187025.1 uncultured Prevotellaceae bacterium | reverse complement strand
GTTGGTGTCGAACAGTATTCCTCCGTCTTCGTTCAGTATTTGCTGTCCGCTTCGTTCGGTATCGTCTTCGATGTTGAAGACAGGGCGTCCGTTGTCATCGCCTGTGGCAGTGTAGTTGGTGAGTATGTTGCTCAGGCGTCGGTATGCTGAGTAGCCCACATAAACGCGGTTGTAGTAGTTGAGGTTCATCTCGAGGAACCAGTTGTTGACGTTGTAGTTGGCTCCGAGGCTCAGGGCTGTGAGTGGTGTGCTGCCTACCTTGATGTCTTTCATGATGACGCGCAGGGCTTGGTTCTCGCCGGTGATTGGGTTGATCCATTCGTTGAGCTCGGCATTGGTGGTCGAGTTCATGCCTTCGTAGTTGACCTGTGCGTATGGGTTGTTGGTGTATTTGGCATCGCTCACTGTTCCCATGAGGTTGAACGACAGCTGGCTGTTGACCTGATATACGAGTGCTCCTTCCAGGCCGTAGTGTACTTTGTCGATGCCCGACATGGTGAGGTATGTGAATCGGTTTTCCTGGTCGTTGTAGAATGCAGTTTGTTCTACTTGGTTCATGAACTTGGTGTAGAATCCGGTGAACTTACCAGTGAGGTTTCCGAAGCGGAATCGCCATGAGAGTTCTCCGCTCAGGATGTCTTCGAGTGTGAGGTTGTCAACAAAGTTGTTTTGCATACGTGGTGCCACGAATGAGTTGCGTGCGAGTGGTGCTTGCGAGTCCCATCCTGCTCCCAGTGTCACGATGTTGTTGGCAATTGGGCGTATTGTGAGCAATGCTTTTGCTCCGCCTCCGAGGAACTTTGCTTTTCCGCTTTTTCCGTATGAGTTTTCGGGTGCGCGTCCGTTTTGCATCTTGCCGTCGCGTTCAATGGTTGTGCCTTCACCGTATGCTCCGAGCATGGCGTTGATGCGTCCTGCGGTGTATTGGTATTGTCCCCATGCCTTGGCTTTGTTTACGATTATGTTGTAGTCGTAGCCGAACTTGTCGCCTTTGTAAATGCGCTTGTATGGGTTGCGCAGGTCGTTGGCTGCAAGTGTGGGGTTTTCCACTGTTCCGCGTCCGTATTCGTTGGCCGAGAATTTGTCGTAGTCGTAGTATATGTCGCCACCCAACAGGTCGGCCATGGTCTTGTAGTGCATACCTTTGGTGTGGTTGAGTTGCAGGCCGAGGCTGTACTTGTTGTTGAGGTCGATGTTGTGGTTCCATGTTGAGTTGAGCATGAATACGAGCTGGTTGTTGTGCCGGCGTTCCTGATAGTAGAGTGCTTCGCCTCCGTTCTGGTTTTGAACAGAGTTGACGTAGTACATGCGGTCCCAGTTTATCTGGCGGTTGGCTTTGCTCTCGGTCCAGAAGTCGTAGAGGTCTTGCCATTGCGACACGAAGTATGGGTTTTCGCCCAGGTACTCGGGGTTGTTCTTCTCGAGGTTATATACGTCGAAGATGCTCGATGGCAGGTTTTTGTAGTAGTCGGGGCGTGGGTCGTAGGCGTCGCCGTTCCATCCCAGTGCTGTGCTGCTGTAGCGGCTCGACTTCATTCCTGCCGACGTGATGAGTTTCATGTTTTCATCTACTTTCCAGTCCCATGTGGCGATTACTGTCGGTTCGAAGTCGTGTACGACACGTGAGTTGCGCTTCTTGCCGTCCTGATATCCCCAGTATGGGTTGTAGTAGTGTGAGTTTGCCAGCCAGTATGCTTCTTCGGTCGATGCTCCTTGCTGTGAGCGCTCGGTTGGTGAGCCGAATGTGACGAGCGAGATGCTGTGCTGGTCGTTGATTTGTTTTTCGGCGGCAAGGAAGTAGGCCAGTGAGTTGTAGTATGTACCTTCAATCACTCCTTGCTTAGCCCATCGGTAGCCTATTGTTCCTGCAAAGGCCCATCCGTTGTCCATCAGACCGGTTGCATAGGTGAACATGCCGCGTGCCACGTAGTTGCGGTTGCAGCCTGAGAGTGTGATTTTCTTGCCTGCGGCAAATGCCGATGCGCGTGTGTTGATGTTTGATGCACCACCGATAGGTGCCAGGCTGAAGTTGTTGTACTCGAAGCCAACCACGCCTTCTTGGTTGCGTGTGGCGTCGTTCATGCCGCCTATCATGCTGTACGAGAATCGTCCCAGCTCAAGGTCGTTGAGCATGAGGCCGTTCATGTAAACATGGTTGTACATGTTGTCGTAGGCACGAGTGCGGAATCGCATTGCGCTGAAGCGGTAACCTACCTCCGACTGATAGGGGTCGCTGGCGGCGGCTGTGACCGTCGATACGGTCTGGGCAGCGTCGTTGTCGTCGTCGAGCTGGCTCTCAGTAAAGGTGAAGTCGGCGTTGTCAGACTGCAAGAGTGTGTCAACTGCCACTTGTGCCTTAGCTCCGGTAGCGAGGCCAAGCAGCATTGCCACGAGTGTTACGCTTTTACTCATAGTTCGTTGTTTTATTGATTTGATTATTTTTTAATTTCCTTTTGATATAATGCTTTTAAGCATTGTTTGCATTCAATGTGGTGCAAAGTTACGAATTTAATCATAAACTTGCAACTCTGATGGTGAATATTTGGACCTGTTGCATGTTTTTTCTTGTTTTATGTGGAGTGGTTAGTTTTTTTTCTGTATATTTGCAGCGTTATAACCGTCCTTAGTTTAATAACTGTAATCTTTAGACTTATGAACAGAATCTTAATTACGATAGCTGGTTTCATATCAACTTTCTTTTGTGTGATGTCTGTCCCGGCTCACGACTTCGAGTATGATGGCAAGTTTTTCAATGTGGTTTCGGCCAGTGACCATACTTGCGAGGTGACTTCCGACAGCAACGGGAGCAAGTATGCCGGCTCGGTGCTTATCAATGATGTTGCTGTATGGAATGATGATGAGTATCGTGTGGTCGGTATAGCCGATGGGGCATTTTCGGGCTGTAGTGAACTGACGGCAATAGAGACATCTGCTTCGGTTGAGTATGTAGGCAACAGGGCGTTTGCCAATTGCCATAAATTGTCGGTCGTGGCTTTCGATGATGGTTTGCTGCGCATAGGCGACTATGCTTTTAACGGATGCCGGGGCTTGATGAATATCACTTTGCCAGGCTCGTTGAAGGAAATAGGCATGATGGTCTTCGCATCCAGCAGCTTGCAGTGGGCTTATTTGGAGGGTGAGGTCGAGAAGATTGGAGTGGGAGTGTTCTCCAATTGCAGGAACCTTGAGACGGTGGTGTTTAATCCTTCACAACTTGTTTTGCCCGTAAATACATTCTCTGGCTGTAGCAATATGGAAGGCATTGTGCTGCCCGACTCTTTGCAGTCGATAGGCGACGGCTGCTTCAAGGGGTGTGTCAACCTGCGTTCGATAAATATTCCCGACAAGGTCGGTTCTGTAGGTCGCGAGGCGTTCTATGGTTGCATGAGGTTGTACGATGTGTTGATAGGTGCGTCGGTGTCGGAGGTGGGTGAGCTGGCTTTTGCCAGTTGTGAGTTTATGGAGACTATCAAGGTTGATGCACGTAATCCATATCTCGACTCGCGCAACGATTGCAATGCCGTCATACGCACCTCGACCAACGAGTTGTTGGCCGGATGTAAGGAGACGCGATGTCCGCCGCTGGTTGAGCGCATTGCTGACAAGGCGTTCTATCAGTGCAAACGTCTGCAATCCATCACACTGCCCGAGACGGTGAAGAGCATCGGACTCCATGCCTTCAAGGACTGCCTGTGGTTGCGTAGGGCATATATCAACAACCGCGACTGCCAGATTGCCGACGGCGCTTTCGAGGGGTGCCGGTATCTCTACGATGAAGATGGCCTGCGATATGCCGACTGGTATCTTGTTTCGGTCGATACCTTGCGCAAGTCGCACGTAATAAAAGAAGGTACGCGACGCATTGCTCCTTATGCTTTCAATGATTTGGACATACTGAAAGATGAGTATAGCCCTGGTACTGAATATTTTGCCGACTATATGCTCGAGACAATCAGCATACCTAATTCTGTGGTCGAGATAGGTGTGGGCGCATTCAAGGATTGCACCCAGCTAAGGCATGTGACGTTGGGCGACTCGATAACTGCAATTCCCGACTTTGCTTTCTATCATTGCTCACAACTCAGGGACATAAACATAAGCGAGCGGATTGAGTCGATAGGCTATAGCGCCTTTTGGCAATGTGGCAATCTGCGGTCGATATATATCCCGTCGCGTGTGACAAGCAATATCCCGTCGGCTTTCAATAAATGCAATGCTGCTGAATCGATAGTGGTGCATCCCGACAATCCGGTATTCGATTCGCGCGACAGTTGCAATGCAATCATACGTACTGCTACCGATGAACTTATCTTCGGCGGCAGCAACAGCACTGTGCCATACGGCGTGAAACGAATCGCATCAAGTGCGTTTGCCGGTCGTGAAGGTCTTGTGTCAATCGACCTGCCAGAGACTGTGACATCCATAGGTAGCAGTGCATTCAGAGGTTGTCACAATCTGCTTTCGGTCACGATGGCCAACTCTGTAACCTCTATCGGTGGCGCTGCATTTAAGGAGTGCTGGAACATGAAGTCGATAGTTCTGTCAGATTCCATTACCAGCATCGGTAATAACACGTTTTTCGATTGCAGTGCTTTGGAATATATTCATCTGCCGGCAGGTTTAAGAACCATTTCGGGATCAGTATTTGAGTATTGTGTTTCGTTACACGAAATCACCCTCCCTGCTGCCCTCGAGGTCATAAGAGATAGTGTATTCAACACGGCCGAGAATCTTGAACGAATCTATATTCATGCCACCACACCTCCCGAACTTACTGACGATGTTTTTTCCGGTGTTCAGTATCTGACCACCAGACTCTATGTGCCCGAAGGCACGCTCAGTGCATACAAGCGTCATCCTGTATGGCGGAATTTCCGTAACATCATAGAGTTTGATGCTACCTATGTCGAACTGAAACCTGCCGATGCAGGTAGCAGGGTGGTGCAACGCTACGATGTGAGCGGACGCCCGGTCGGTGCCGACTATAAGGGGCTGATGCTTGAGCGGATGGATAATGGTGATGTGCGAAAGGTGCTGATACGGTAAGCTTTTCCTGCAATATTGAAATAAAGAGGAGATGTCCGGAAAAGAGCGGACATCTCCTCTTGTATATATAGGTGTTTCCTCCTGTATTTGCGAGTGCGGAGTCTCGGCCCTGCGAGTGCGGAGTCTCGGCCCTGTGAGTGCGGACTCTCAATCCTGTGAGTGCGCACTCTCCGTGGCGCATGTATGCAGTTGCGTCTGGCAACTTGTGGGGTGTGATGCTACGACAGCTGTTATTTCACCATGATTTTGCGGGTTTCGCCTCCCTGCCTTATTATGTATGTGCCGGGCAGCAGCGAGCTCTGAGCCGCAGTGATGTCGGTGCCATGATAGACGGTGTGTCCTGTCACTGTATAGATACCGTCGGTCAGCAACGGTTTGCCGGTGTTGGTGTCGGCCTCGTGGTCGGATGCCATGATGCCGTGTATTGCATCGGCATCGTCGGCACGGCGCGACAGGGGTACGAGCATCCACTGGCGGTGGCTCGGAGTGTTGGTATTGGCTGTGTATTGCCATATATCGACTTTGGTGCCGGCATTGACCGACTCGCTTGCAAGGTCGAGAGCATAATCGCTGTATCCGGCCGGCACGATTTTACGATATGGGTAGTCCACGGTCATGAGGCGGAACATCTGTTCGCGTTGAGTGCCCGATTCGGCCGTGAGCAGCGAACTGTTTTGTGTGCGATGCGATGTGAGCCGTAGTCCGAGTGCATTCTCGAGTATGTATGTGCCGTTGGCCTGTTGCTTGAGTTCCCATTGCTGTGCCGGCGAGTAGCTTATGTCTTCGAGGGTTACACTTGCACGCGACGATGCAGTGACGGCGCGTGTGGTCTCGTTGCGCGGCACTATGAGATAGCGCACACCCGTCTCTATGGCTTCGGGCTCGGATGCCACGTCGGTGCCCACCGGTATGACGAGTGTCGTGATGCTTTGTGCCGGCATGTTGATGATGAGGTCGGTGCCGATGAGCTTGTAGGTGCGCACGAAGGTGAGGTTTTCGTCGGCCGATGTGCGGTAGGCACGTATGCGGGTTGCTTGTGGCAGGGTGGAGAAGAGCGAGAGGTCAACCTTGTGGGTGGTCTGGCTTCCCTCGTTTAACACCACCAGCACCAGCGTGTCGCCTGCCTGGTTCATGGCTGCAAGGCTTTGGTTGTTGAGCGATGCAATGATGTTGTAGCCTCGGTGTATGAATCGTGTGCACTGCTGGCGCACATAGAAGTTCTTCACCTTATTATAGGTCTGCTGACTGAAACTGCCGCGTATGGTACACCACTGGTCGTTGGCCTCTTCCATATATTGCCAATCGACCCACGCTTCGGGCTGCAGGTAGCGCATGTCGTCGATGAGTCGCTGTGCCATGCTCAGGTTGCCCGAGATGCCGTTTCCACCCGAGCCGACCTCGCTCATCCACAACGGGATGCCGGCCATGTGTGCTAGCTGTGCCATGCGGGTGCGGTCGGCTATGCTGCCTGAATAGGTGTGGGTGTTGAACTGCCCGAGCAAAGGCAGGATGCCGGCCGACTGATATTGTCTGAATCCCTCTACGGCAAGACCCACGTTGGTCTCGTCGGCTGCTGAGATGACGGTGTTGAGGCCCGAGGCATCGAGTATCGGTTTCAGCACCTTGATGAACTTAATCTGCGATGCATAGTCGAAGTGGCAACCTTCCTGCACTCCGTTGGCATACCAGAAACCGGTGACCGACTCGTTGAACGGCTCGAGGGTCTTGAACTCTATGCCGTATTCGTCTTTGTAGTGACGGCAGACATCGACGAGATAGTGTGCAAACTCCTCATAGTACTCTGGTCGCAGGTTGTCGCTGCCGCCGTCGGTGCTGCCCGACACACATCCACTGTAGGTCATATACCACGGACATGAGTTGCTGAAAGCCTCGAAGATGGCATCAGGACGTTTCTCGTGAATCTTGAGCATTATCTTGCGCTGTGCTGCATCGCGATCCCAATGATAGTCGTCGCCGCTGAAGTCTTTGAAACCCTCCATCTCGGCTCGCAGGCCCTTGCCACCTCCCATGTGGTGGAGGGTGCAGTTGCGGTTCTCGGGGTCGTCGCCTCCTCCTATGTTGTAGCGGAATATGTTGTAGTTCAAGCCTGTAGGACTGACAAGCCAGTTCACTATCTCGTCAATCTTCTTGTCGTCCCACTTGCCGCACTGACCGGCCCACCAACAGAGCGATACGCCCCAGCCATCGGCGAAATGCTGACGCACCACCTGTGGCGCAACGATGTAGCTCACAGTATCGACTTGCGGTGTTGCTTTGGGGTCGTCGCTGAAATACCAATGATGCTTGATGTCCTGGCCATCCTTGTCGGTAAACACCTTCGAACCGTCGGTATTGGCATCGGTGCCGAGATAGCGGTTGTTGGCTTTGCAGCGCAGACGTACATATTGTTTCGACACGCTCTCGATGGAATATTTGGCGTTGTTGGAAGCCGAATCGGTGGTGAATGTAGTGTTCCACTGATTCAGCAAAGCCAGGAACCGTGGTGCTCCGTCGGCCTTGATGCTGTAGAATCCCTGGCCGTCGGGAATGAACGTAACACATTGAGGGTTGGCGGCAGTGGCCGATTCGAGCATCCCGCCATAGTCGGATGCCATCTTCAGGTGGTTGCCGCTGCTGTGAATAAGATATACGCGTGTGGGTTTCGTAAACTCTGTCTGTGCCGACATAGTGATACATAATGCAAGGCAACATGCGTATATTGCGAGTCGTTTTGTGTGCATAATTGTTGTTTGTTATAATGTTTACTACTGTTGATTGATGTCTTGTGGCTACGAGATGTTTTCTGAATGGTTAAATAAGGCTTGCAGCACCGAGCACAGCCACGTTCTTGTCCATCAACTCGGAAATGAGGAACTGAGGCATGTCGGTGTATATGTTCAACACGTTTTCCTTATAACTCTTTACGATGCTTGGCATG
>CAMHPM010000060.1 GCA_946187025.1 uncultured Prevotellaceae bacterium | reverse complement strand
CACGCTGCACCATGTATCAACGCATGGCTCGACACACTAGATCCCGATATGCCGAAGCTGGAACTGTTCACAGCCATCGCTCAGCATATCGACCACGAAATACATCGCCACTACCGCCTCTACGACGCCAACCTCGTGGCAGCAGGCATGGACGGAAATGACGAACACATAGCGCAATTCAATGCATACGTAGATAGACAATTGAATAAGGTGACAATAGAAAAGCCTGACATGCCGTTCCTACGTGCAAAGATACGCGAGATGTATGCTAATCCGGCGATAAACAAAGCCAGGAGTGAAGAATAGGTGCCGCAAAAGAAAATAGGTACAAGTGTTGCCATACTAAATTATAGTATCACTAAATCAAAAGAAAGGTGAATAGAAATAAAGACATAACACAAAAGTGTGCATCAGCAGGCATTACGATGCTTGTCGCATTCTGCCTATGTGCCGTAATCGCTTGTGATGACGACGAGGCAGAACAGCCGTCGTATATCACCAGCTTGGTCGAGGCATACACCGATGGGAGCGGTAATGTGCGAAGCATTCTTACCGATGAAGGAAATCGCTATGCCGTGGAGCAGGACATCAGCACAGGCAAATCGGATACCATATTCAGATGCCTTAGTACGTATGTGCTTGCCGAGTCGGGTGTGACACTCTATTCGCTCGAACCAGTATTCTCGGCACATCCACGGCCGGCAACCGAGTTTCATTCATTACCATGCGACCCGGTGAAGTTTATCAGTTCTTGGACTTCCGACCGCTACGTAAACATGCGCATAGGGGTGCTTGTCACCGATAAACACAACCATGCGTTTGGATTTGCAGAAGACAGTGTGGCTGCAAAAAACGGAAAACGTACAGCGTTTTTCACACTGTTGCATCAACGGCAAGACAACGATGCGGAATCATATACAGAGGATATGTTCCTCAGTATGCCGCGTGCCAACTATCAGGATTGCGATTCGTTTGTGATAAAGATAAATACATACGATGGCGTGACGACGGTTACACACTGAAACGTAAGGGTATAAGCCGTTGTATGATCCTGATAAATAACAGCGAAACTTAACAAAATTAATAATATAAACAAAGAAATGAAGACTTACAAACTCGTAAACAACGTGATGGGATGGGTGATTTTTGCAGTAGCTGCTTTTACCTACTGCTCAACCATCGAACCCACCGCCAGTTTCTGGGATTGTCCGGAATTCATATCAACAGCCACAAAGCTGGAGGTAGGACACCCACCTGGCGCACCATTCTTTATGCTTGTCGGAAACCTGTTCTCACAGTTCGCAAGCGATCCAACCCAAATAGCCAAGATGGTCAATACCATGTCGGCACTGCTCAGTGCCGGATGTATCCTGTTCCTATTCTGGACAGTGACACACTTGGCCAAGAAACTGGTTTGCCGCGACGATGAGCAACCAACCATTGCACAGACCATCGCAGTGATGGCAAGCGGTATTGCCGGTGCACTCATTTACACATGGAGCGACACATTCTGGTTCAGTGCAGTCGAAGGCGAGGTATATGCATTCTCGTCGTTCCTCACTGCTTTGGTGTTCTGGCTCATACTGAAATGGGAAGACAGGGCAGGAGAGAGTGGCAGCGACCGATGGCTTGTACTCATAGCATATCTGGTTGGACTTTCAATTGGTGTCCACCTGCTCAACTTGCTTTGCATCCCGGCAATGGTGCTCGTGTATTACTACAAGCGTGCAAAGAACCCCGACGGACGTGGTTCGCTCATTGCGTTAGGTGTCTCTGTGGTCATTGTTGCCGCTGTGCTATATGGTGTCGTTCCTGGCATCACCAAAGTTGGAGGATGGTTTGAGCTGCTGTTTGTCAATATGCTTGGCATGTCGTTCAATACAGGTCTGTACATCTACCTTGTGTTGTTGGTTGCATGTCTGGTATGGGCAATCATCGAATCGACCCGTGCAACCAATAAATTGCGTATGAACATCGCCTTTCTCATCAGTTTGGCAATGCTCGGAACTCCGTTCTATGGCTATGGATGGAGCAGCATCTTTATTGGTATCGTGATTCTTGCAATCGTGGCATGGATGCTCATGGCTGCGCGATGGGTGACTCCTAAGGGACTGAACACCACGCTGCTTTGCCTTGCACTCATCGTTGTGGGATATTCGTCGTATGCGGTTATCGTCATACGTAGTGATGCTAATCCTCCGATGGATCAGAACTCGCCAGAGGATGTGTTCACTCTCGGTGAATACCTCGGACGTGAACAATATGGCGATCGTCCGTTGTTCTACGGACCTACATACAATTCGCGCCCGTCGGTTGTGGTGAAGGGTGACCACCTGAACTACAGCACTACGGAAGGAGCACCTGTGTATCAGCGCAAAGAGAAGGCTGATGCTGCCGAGAAAGATGAGTATATCGTTATTCGTAACAAGTTCGACTACGACTATGCTGCCGACCAGTGTATGCTCTTCCCTCGTATCTATAGCGAGAAAGATGCAGGCAGATATGAATCCTGGCTTGGCGATGTACACTATCACACTGTGCAATACAATATTCCGGGTCAGGGAACTCAAACTCTTCAGATTCCGTCGCAGATGGATAACATACGCTACTTCCTGTCCTATCAGCTCAACTTCATGTATTGGCGCTATTTCATGTGGAACTTTGCAGGTCGTCAGAACGATTTGCAGGGTCAGGGCGAGACCGAACATGGAAACTGGATTACAGGCATCAAGCCGCTCGATGACCTTCGTCTGGGCGACCAGGACCTCCTGCCTACCGAGCTGAAGGAGAATAAAGGGCATAATGTGTTCTATTGTCTGCCACTTATCCTCGGACTTGTCGGACTGTTATGGCAGGCATTCAGGGGTAAGCGCGGAATACAGCAGTTCTGGGTTGTGTTCTTCTTGTTCTTCATGACGGGTATAGCTATTGTGTTCTATCTCAACCAGACACCTGGCCAGCCTCGTGAACGTGACTATGCATACGCTGGCTCGTTCTATGCATTTGCCATTTGGTGCGGACTTGGCATCACTGCCATATATGCCGGACTTTCGAAATACCTCAAGGGAAATAGTGCACGACTTGTTGCTGCGCTTATCTCGTTGGTTCCTGCCATTGCTGTGCCATTGCAGATGGTGTCGCAGACTTGGGACGACCACGACCGTTCGGGACGTTACATGTGTCGTGATTTCGGACTCAACTATCTTGAGACCATTCCGCATGATGGTGTCATTTTCACAAACGGTGATAACGATACCTTCCCGCTTTGGTACAACGAAGATACAGAGGGTAATCGTACCGACGTGCGTGTCTGCAACCTGTCGTATGTGCAGACTGACTGGTATATCGACCAGATGAAGCGTCCTGCATTCGAGGGTGAAGGTCAGTCGTCGCCATTGCCTATTTCGTGGAAGCGAATACAATATGTAGAAGGCAAGAACGAGATGACCGATGTCAATCCGATTGTAGTAGTCGGTGGCCGCGAGATGCGCATGAAGGACCTTGTGAAGCAAATGTATGCACAGAGTCCGAACACTGCCAAAGCTATTTGGGGCGACAATCCGTTTGAACTGAAAAATGCCATCAAGAAGTTTGTGCTTAAGGAGGATATTCCTGCCGAGTATCAGGACATGGTAAGCTCGTTGCCGGCATGTCTGCCATCCGACACCATGTATGTCACGGTAAACAAAGATGCAGTGCGTCGTTCGGGCATGTATATTCCGGGCGATTCCATCCCAGACCGTATGGATATCAGCCTCAAGGGTCAGGACCGTGTGCTGAAGTCGATGATGATGATGCTTGAGATGATTGCTCAAAGCAATTTCGAACGTCCGCTCTATATGTCAACCACGGTTGGTCCGCAGCACTATGGCAACATCTGGCGACACTTTGTACAGGAAGGTCTCGCATGGCGCATCACTCCGTTCACATTCAGCGAAAACATGCCGCAGCAGTCGGTGGTTGATTCCGAGAAGATGTTCGACAACATGATGAACAAGTATCACTATGGTGGTCTCAGCACTCCTGGACTCTACCTCGACGAAACGACTATGCGTATGTGCTGGACCCACCGCCGGTGGTTTGCACACCTTATCAACACTCTCCTCGAAGAGGGTAAGAAGGATAAGGCCCTGCAGGCACTCGAAAAGTGTGACAAGGAGATACCTGAATATAATGTGCCTTACAAGATAGATAACGGAGGCCTCGAGATTGGCAATGCGTTCATCGCTTGCGGTAATGTGAAGCGTGGTATGGAGATACTCGATGCCATTGAGAAAAACTCTGAAGAATATATCCGCTTCTACTCGTCGCTCGGCAACATGCGGTTTGCTGCTGCATGGCGCGATTGCAAGAGTGAGATTATCGCATTGGCTGAGATACAGCGCACCCTCCAGCTTCTCGGCAGTAATGAGGAGATATCGGGAGCCGACGCCAAGGCATATGCCAAGCGTGCCGAGGAACTTATGCCATTCGTTAATCAGACATATTCCGTACTGGCCACCCGTGCCGAGTCGTTAGGACTGAAACCATGATAATCGAGCAACCCAGTACGTGGATGCGATGGCTCTATCCAAGTGCCATCTGGCGTATGAGCCATAAGGAACGGGCTGTCTATCTGACATTCGATGACGGCCCCATTCCCGAGGCTACACCGTTCATCCTCGACACACTCGACCGCTATGGCGTGAAAGCTACATTCTTCATGGTGGGCGAGAATGTGAAGAAATATCCACATCTGAAACGAGCCATCGAAGAGAGAGGACACCGCCTGGGCAACCACACATACAATCATGTAGGTGGATTCGGGTGCCGCAGTAAGGAATTCCTGCGCAACACATACAAGGCCGACCAGCTCATCCACTCTCAGCTCTTCCGCCCACCACGTGGATGGATGCTGTGGACACAGTACATGCGTCTGCGCAAACGCTTCACAATCATTATGTGGGATGTCGTGACACGCGACTACAGCCTCCTGCTTACAGCCGATGATGTTGTGCACAACGTGCAACGATACACGCGTAATGGCAGCATCATCACATTCCACGACTCGCTGAAGTCAATCGATAAGTTGGAGACAGCCCTGCCACGCTCAATTGAGTGGCTGAAGGAGCAGGGATACGAGTTCCGCCTGTTTGACGCCGACCAGCCACGAAGCAGACACTTGAAGTAATCATGGATAATCAACTGGCAACTGATGGTTGGCAGTAGATAAAACCAAGAACAAAAGCATAAATGGAGAATAGCCAGTCACATACTATCGACTCCTCATTCATAAAAGCCGAAGCCATGCGCCTCGGCTTTTCTGCTTGCGGGGTGGCAGATGCCGATGTAGTCGATGCCCACACACGCCGCATCTACGAGCAATATATGGCAGAGGGACGAATGGCCGACATGAACTACCTTGCCAACTATCCCGACCTCCGGTTCGACCCCACACAGCTCCTGCCAGAATGCCACACCATCATCTGCGTGGCACTCAGCTACTATCCCGGCCAACCGCTTCCCGACGACACTTACCAGATTGCATACTATGCCTACGGACGCGACTACCACGAAGTGATGCGGCAGAAACTCGCCCAGCTCATCAGCACACTGGCCGACACAGCCGGCATAACAGATACATCCACCCATTTCCGCATCTGCACCGACACCGCCCCGCTGCTCGAACGCTACTGGGCCGTACGCTCAGGCATCGGCTTCATCGGGCGCAACCACACCCTCATCATCCCACGGCTCGGCAGCTACTACTTTCTGGGAGAAGTGCTGACAACAATAAAGCAGACCACCTCCCCATCAACAAGAATGGCAGCCTGTAACAACTGCCACCTATGCATCGATGCATGTCCCACAGGAGCACTACACCATGACGGATCATTCGATGCACGCCAGTGCCTGTCATACCTGACCATCGAACATCGAGGACTATTCACCCCGGAACAAGAACAACTGGTAGCCTCACAACCACCACCTTATTATATATATGGGTGCGACCGGTGCCAGCAATGCTGTCCGCACAACAACCGACCCACACCCACAACACTACCCGAATTCAAACCACATCCCGACCTCCATCGCATGACCCCAGCAGACTGGAACACACTGACACGCGAACGCTATCAGCAACTATTCAGCCACTCAGCCGTAAAACGAGCAAAATATGAAGGGCTCATGCGCAACATACAATGCGTTGCAAAACAAAAAACACCAGAAACCCCACCGAAACCAGAAACCCCACATATAACAAATATATAAGACACAAACAAACCCCTCCACACATACATGCAGAGGGGTATGAAAATGAGTGCGCACTCACAAGGCCGCGACTGCGCACTCACAAAGCCGCGACTGCGCACTCACAGCCATATAATCACACCGAGGCGAATCAAATCACCACAGCCGTGCCACTCGTTGCCACCATCAGCATCGAACCCGACTGACCAATCGTCTCATAATCGATGTCGATACCCACGATAGCATTAGCACCAAGCGCCTCGGCACGCATCGTCATCTCATGCAACGAAGTATCCTTAGCCTCAATCAGCACCTTCTCATAACTGCCGGCACGTCCACCCACAACATCGCGGATGCTTGCAAAGAAATCCTTCACAACATTTGCACCGATAATAGTCTCACCAGTCACCACACCCTTATACTCACGGATGGCATGACCCTCAATACTTGGAGTTGTCGATAAAATCATAATCCTTCAATTTATGTTAAGTTATACAAATAGTCACACTTCAAATATGCATCTCAGCCGTGCTTCACAATGCCTTCATTCTCCCCACATTCAAAATGTCCTCATCCTCCCCACAGCACCATGATTAGCACGCAATCATCTATTAGACGCACAATCAACCGAAAAACTACATAAAAACCCGCACAAACATCACAGTCTGTACGGGTTTTTCATGATTTCCACCTACCATATCACAGATTTCTACATTTCCTTACATAGATAACCTATCATCAGAATGTATCACACCATCAAGTTACTTCACCTCCTCAAATCTAACATATGCTGATAATCAGTGATTTACGAAAGTCTTGGTACAAATATGGAACACCATAAGCATCTTGGATGTTGTCCCTCAATAACTATCGATAAGCATCCGTGCGATGCTCTTCCTATTCTTCTTTGTCCTTTTCTCTTTATTCCTTTCTTTTGTTGGTGCAAAGGTACTCATTTTTTTCTCTTGGTAATTTGTATTTTGTAGAAAGATGTAAAGATGATAACCACAGCCTTGTAGATGGCAAAAAGGAAGGCCGCAAGATACAGGTAAGGTATGACTTTCTGCCATCCCTGCTGGGTGTTGGTTATTATACCGTAGACCATCATAATCACAACAAGGACAATAGCCAATGCTGCAATAACCCAGACTATCTTCTCTATTATTTTGAAAAGCTTTACCATAACTTATACGCTATACAAGAATGATTATAAATCCAGACTGTTCTCTTTGAGTAAGAAATCGAAAAGACCGATTGTGAGTATTCCCTCCTCGTTTCGACGAGGCATAATGTGGTCTTTCACAATAATCACCTTCTTGAAAGAATCATTAATGTTTGTAAGTGGGCGAGATTCCTGTATCTCTTTCTCCCTGTCAGGGATGGACAAGGCTGACTGCACATAATATTTCTTACTGCCGAGGCTGGCAATAAAGTCCACTTCAAGTTGAATACGAACCCACTTGCCATCCTTGTCCTGCTTCTTTATTTCAACCATTCCGACATCAACACTGTAACCACGTACAAGTAATTCATTGTAGATGATATTCTCCATGATGTGCGTTTCCTCTTGTTGACGCATATCTAAGATGGCATTTCTCAAACCTATATCAGAGAAATAGTATTTGGATAGCGTGTTGATGTATTTCTTACCTTTTATATTGTAACGTATAGCTCTGTTCAGCAGGAACGATTCGGACAGGAAGGTGAGGTAATTAGAAATGGTCTGACTGCCAATACTCACATTCTTAACGCTCTTGAAAGTATTCGATAATTTTGTAGGATTGCATGGAGCACCTATAGATGATGCCAAAATAAGCACCAACTCACGCAGTT
>CAMHPM010000059.1 GCA_946187025.1 uncultured Prevotellaceae bacterium | reverse complement strand
GAATTCAGCTGTGTATTTCTTCCATTTTTTATCGAGTTTCAGTTTCACGGTTGCTGCGGCTACAGGCACCGTGTTCTCTTTCATCAGCTGGAAAGTCACGTCGCTCGAGTATCCAGCATCGCTCTTTGCCCAGAACGACAGCTTATACTTGCGGCCCTTCACCGCGTTGATGCCCCAGAATCCCTCGTTGCTCACCCATCCGCCGTTTTGATCTACCTTCACGTTCAGCGCATTATGCTGCACATCGTTGAGCAGGTTCTGCTGAGTAAGGCTCAGTGTTATGTTGCCATTCACGTGCCATCCGGTGATGCGCGTCTGCTGCGCGGCAGCGTTCTGCCCGTCCTGGTTGCGGCGGCGGTTCATGCCACGTCCCGAGAACATGGTGTCGTCCTCGAACGAGCGGTTGCGAATCAACTCGGCATACAGTCCTCCGTCGGCTGCGTGGTTGATGTCTTCATAGAAAATTCCGTAGTGAGTAGGACTGATCATAGGTCCACGTTGGTTGGCATCGACATTGATGACAACCTGTGCATCTGCTGCACTTGCGCCAGCCATGAGCATGGCTGCAATGATAAGTGAGTGTTTCATAATCATTAGATATAGCTTGTTTTGATGATTTTAAATTATGATTTACGCCTCAAAGTTAAGCATTATTCCTGAAACGGCAAAGAAATAATGTGTTTCAGCCATAACTTTTTTTAATAAAACTATTGCAGAGTAACAAAAACTTCGTATATTTGCGGTCGGAATAACAAATGGAATTGCATATAAAAGTATTCAACAACATTTAGTATTAACCCATTAAAAACAAAGAAAGTATGAAGAAAATGTTTGTTACGCTGATGGCTGTTGCAGCTATCGCACTGAGTGCTTGCACGGGTGGTGCAAACTCAACCGAGACAACTGAAGGAACAGAAGTAGAGGCTGTTGATCAGGAACTTGCCGACAACATCGACGAGCTCGAGGCAGGTCTCGAGGCCGAAGACACCGATGCCGTGAAGGCTACTATCGACGCCATCAAGGCAAAGATTGCTGCCCTCATTGCTGACGGAAAGAACGAACTAGCACAGCAGTGGACAGCTAAGCTGCAAGAGTTTGTAGAGGCAAACAAGGCAAAGATTGAGGCTCTGAGTCCTGAACTCGCAACTGTAGCACAGAGTGCAGTGAGCGAAGTAGTGAGCAAAGTTGCTGCAATCCCTGCAGCTGCAGCAGAGACAGCAAACGAGGCTGTAGATGCTGCCAAGGATGCTGCCAACGAAGCCGTTGAAGCTGGTAAGCAGGCTGTTGAAGACACCAAGGCTGCTGCCGAAGAAGCTGCTACACAAGCAGTAGATGACGCTAAGCAGAAGGCTAACGACGCTATCGACAAGGGTGTGAGCGACGTGAAAGGCAAGCTCGGACTCTAAGCCTCATTACAATAGAAATCAATTACAAACAATGCACCGCAGTAAACACTGCGGTGCATTGTTTTATCAACCCTTGTGCAACACCTCGTCTGCGAGTCCGCACTCTCGGCCCTGCGAGTCCGCACTCACAGGCCTGCGACTGCACACTCACAGCCTTGCGACTGCGCACTCGCAAATACGAGCCGTGCCGACCGTCTGGCTTAAGCCTCGGACTTGCCGTCGATTTTCACCATTGCCGTCACTGCGAATGTGACAAGACACAAAGCCATGACGATGATGAAAAACGTAGGGTAGCCCGTATTCTGCGATATGAGTCCCGATACCATACCCGGCAACATCACGCCGCCGAGATACTGCCCGGCAGTGCAGATGGAGAATACGGCCGTCGAACGCTCGCCTCGCGAGAAGGTGACGAGATAGAGTGTATATGCAGCGAAGCCGAGACCATAGCCCAACTGCTCGATGCAGACACATGTGCCGATGAGCCACAAGCTGGTGGTAGGCATGAAACTGAGATACACATACACGATGTCGGGCAGGGTGATGCAGAGCACAAGCGGCCAAAGGCAGCGTTTCAGTCCCCACCGTGAAACGGCCCATCCGCCAATGATGCCGCCGAGCAACAACCCGATGACACCGAGCGTACCATATATAAGGCCGAAATGTTCGTTGCTCAGAGCGAGACCTCCTTCCTCGGCAGAGCGTGTGAGAAACAAAGGCACAATCTTTGTGAGCAGACCTTCGGGCAGACGGAACAGGAGGATGAATAGCAAGGCAGTGATGATGTGTGGCTTGGTGCCAAACACCTTCAGTGTCTTCCAGAACTCGATGGCTTGCTCCTTCAGGTTGAAACGGTCGTGGCGCGATGTCTCTACTCGCGGCAATGTGAACAGGTGATAGGTTGCCAGCAGAGCCATGAGGATGCCTATGATGATGAAAATTGCACCCCAGCTCAGCTCACGCGACATGCCTGCACCCGATTGCAACCATCCGCACAGCATGACCAAGCCGCCTTGACCCACTACCATGCCTATGCGGTAGAAGGTGTTGCGCACACCTACATAGAGCTCTTGCTCACGGTCGGGCAGGCCTATGATGTAGAAACCGTCGGCCGAGATGTCGTGTGTGGCACTCGCAAATGCTATTATCATGAACAATGCCAACGAACTCTGCAACCAAAACGGCGAGGGCAGGGTGAAGGCAACAAGAGCCAGTGCCACACCCATGGTGAACTGCATGGTGAGTATCCACCAGCGTTTGGTGCGGAGGTTGTCGATGAGAGGACTCCACAATGGCTTTATCACCCATGGCAGTCCCAGCCAGCCGGTATATACAGTTATTTCTCCATCGGTAAGCCCGAACTCCTTGAACATGATGACCGATATGAGCATTACGGCCGAAAACGGTAGTGCCTCGCCCAGGTAGAGCGATGGTACCCACCAGTATCCCTTTTGATTATTCATATAGTTGTGTAATTTTAGTGTCTTGATAATAGTGTTGAAGTATGGTTGTGTAATCGGCTCTCTGGTGGCCCATCACGGCTGCACCTATCTGACACAGTCCCACGCCGTGCCCCCATCCGTGTCCGTCGATGCTGAATCCGGTGGCTGTAGGGCGTATGTCGAATGCCGATGAGTAGAGATGTGTTGGCGACAGTGCCTTGCGTATGTTCAGCTCCTTGCCGATTGTGACTTCGCGTTTGCTGCCGGCGATGCGCAGTTTGCTAATACGTCCCGACGGCCCGCGGCTCAGGGCTTCGATGGCGGTCACGGTTCCGATGTCGGTGCCGAGCTTGCGGGCGATGAGGTCGGAGAGCTCGTCACGTGTGTAATCGACGTGCCAGTGGTAGAAGTCGTGGGTCTCCTGGTCATAGTCGTTCAGCACCTGACGCAGTATGCCTGCATCTGTGGTGTTGCAGTAGGGACATGCCACCGACTGTAGATAAGGGTGTGGTTCGTGTTCGTCCCAGCATGTGTCGAACAGCTCGGTGCGTCCTCCGCAACATTTGGAGTAGCGTGTGTCGCATATCCGGCCTTTGTAGGTGAGCACCATGCCGCGTGTTTCCTCCACTGCCTGCATCACATGGGGGTTGGTTGCCATCGTGATGCCTTGATAGCGCTGGCAGTGGTCGTCGGCACATACGTCGTAGTTGCGATGTGGAGGCTCGGGTAGTGTGCGTTGTGCAAGGAGCCAGCTGCGGGCAATGATGGCATGTGCCTTGAGAAATTGCAGCGACGAGGTGGCGCGCATTTCCGACGAGATGACACTTGTGAGGTAATCTTCGATGGGCAGACGGTTGACGGCGGTGATGTTTTCGCCCTCGACGATGAAGTGCAGTTGGCCGCTGAATGTCTGGCGTTGATGCCTCTGCCAGTGGAACTGCTTGCCTATGACCACGTTGTGCAGGGTGAATTGGTGCTTATGACGGAGGAGGGGTGTGAAGTCGAGGCGGTCGTAGAGCCGGCCGTCGAACTGTATCTGTCCTTCGTGCCACGACACAATGCCTTCGTCGGTCACTATTTCTTTGGCCGACACGATGCCTACCGTCACTTCTTTATTGCTTATAGTCTCCACATTTATCATTCACAGGCCTTATATTAATCTACAGACCATGCATTAATCATTTACAGACCATGCATTAATCATTTACAGACCATGCATTAATCATTCACTGACTCCACATTGTTTTATTATATGTGCGATTTCGGCAGGGGTGATGTCGGTGAAATCTTCGTTGCGTGGTGTGATGATGAGCCCGGCCATGTCGAGCGCGCCGGGGCTGATGATGCGTGTCGTTTCGCCGCTCGAGTAGCAGTCGGGGCGGTGTTGGCGGCGTGGTATGATGACTGCATTCACCGTTTTGCCTTCGGCCCACATCAGCACGTTTATGCGTGGCTCGAGTTCGCCTGCGGGTATTGGCAGGCTGTTGTATGTGTCGATAAACTTGTGGCGCATCTCCTCGGCAGTGGTTGCCTGCAGTGTGTAGTGGCGGCTCAGCATTGTGTGTGGCATTGCGCTTTGTGGCGCTGCCTGGAAGTGCATGTGGTCGGGGGCTGAAGCTCCGCAGTGTGCTCCGTTGTAGAATATGAAGAGGTCGGTCAGCCGCATTGCGAAGTCGATCATGTCGTCGATGTATGGCATGATTTGTTGTGGGCAGTGCTGGCGCAGCGGCAGTGTGTAGTGGCGTGGCAGTATCGGGAACGGATTGACCAGTAGCTGGAACCGGCCGTTGAGTGCTATGCCTTTTTGTTGGCTGGGGCGGTTGTAGCTGCAGAGGAAGCAAGGCCGTTGGCTGATGGCAGCTGCTTGTGTCGATGCTCCGGTCGATACCATGCGTGCGGGGTTGTGCTGCAGTGTGACGGTCTGGCCCTCTACTTCTACGGTGCGGGTTTGCACCTTGCTGATTTCGGCATATCGCTGTGCGGCTTCCGGCCACGATTGCATCTGCTGGTCAAACAGGCGGTCGGCATCGGCCATGGTGGCTTGTCGGCTCCAGTATTGGTTGAGTTGCTGGCGTGCTTTTATCTCGTTGGTACGCAGCCAGTCTTTGTAGTGGTTGTTGGCATTCACGCGTTCGGCCGACAGTGCTGCGTCGGAGTTTCCTTCCCATCTGCGGCACAGGTATAGCTCGTCGTAGATACGACCTATCTTGTATTGGCGCGAGAATGTGAGTCCGAGGGCATAGTCTTCGCCGTAGCTGGTGTTGGGCACACCTACCTGGCGGAGCAGTGGTGTGTAGAAGGCTCGTGGTGCGCCGAGGCCGTTGATGCGCAGGGCGTTGTTCATTCCGTTTGTGGCTGTCCACTCGCGATGGTCGATTATGCCTGGCGGCAGTGTCTGTAGTTTGAAATCGCACATGCGGTATGAGCCGATGACCATTGCGCAGCATTCTTTGCGGAACTTATCGACCACTGTCTGCAGTGTGTGGCTTGATGAATAGAGGTCGTCGGAGTCGAGTTGTACGGCATAGCGTCCGCACTGCTCGTTGTTGACAGCCAGGTCCCAACAGCCGCCTATGCCGAGGTCGGTCTGGAGGGGTGTGATGTGTACCACTCGAGGGTCGGTTGCGGCTATGCGGCTTATGATGGCGGTGGTGTTGTCGGTCGAGTGGTTGTCAACCACAATGACGTTGAACTTGAAGTCGGTCTGTTGGTCCAGGCATCTTCGATGGTTCGTTCGCGGTTGCGTACAGGTATGATGACCGATGCTTCCATCTCAAATTGTCCGCCGCAGGGGTTGATGTCGGTCAGGGTTGCAGCGTCGATATATGCGCCTATCTGCTTCAGGTGGTCGGTACATACTTGCTCCATCTCCACCTGCACGTCGCGATTGCGCGGATCGACGTAGTCGAATTGCTTCTCGCCGCTGAGTCGCAGGTCGCGTTCCTCCTCGGTGTAGAGGTATTCGGGTATGTGGTGTATGGTTGCGCCTTGGCGGCTTACGAACAATGTGAGTTCGTAGAGTGCTGCTGCACGCCAGTGGTTGTCTTTGTAGGTTTCGGCCCAGGCTTTCAGCAGCTCTGTCTTCACTATGAGCAGCGAGCCGAAGTCGAAGTCGTTGCGTATGCTGCCGGCCTGGTAGTCGATGACCGGTGCCTTGGTCGTCACGCCGCCTTTCACGGCATAGTGGTCGGCATAGAGTATGCCGGCATCGGTCTGCATGGCCACGGCATGAATGCGCTCGGCGGCATGGTAGCCCAGTGTGACGGGGGTGGGCTTGGTCTGCAGGGCCACATACTCGCTGCGAGCCTCGGTGGCCACACTCCTCAGGGCGTCCGAACTCATTGCCGTCAGCTGGATAATGTTGATATTTGCTATTTCCATTATTCGGTTGTTTATAGTTGCGTTGGTTTTGTGTTTCTGATTGTCATGCAAATTTACGAAAAACAATGATACGCTGTATGTCAATGCCCAGATTATTTTGCATGAAAGCACAAAACATCCGCCGAGAGTCCCGGTTTTTATGCTCATGGCAGCATCGCCGGCCCTTTCTTTTCCGCCGTTGTCAGTCGTGCCTCCAGCATGGGTTGTAGAGGGGGTGTCTGCGAGTGCGCAGTCTCGGCCTTGTGAGTGCGGAGTCTCGGCCTCGCGAGTGCGCAGTCTCAGGCCCGCGAGTGCGCACTCGTAAATTATATATGATGTGGTTGTGTGAAGTTTTTTTATATAGGAAATCCGAAAAATGACGGTGTAATGCTGGAAAAATTGTGTTTACTGTAAAAAAAACTTCGTTATTTAACAATTATTATTCTGTTTTTTTATTATCTTTGCAGCGTACACGTATGTACCTAATTCGATATACCATAACCAATTGAAGTGCGAAATCGTTATAATTCATTAAAACATACATAACCTTTAAAACCTATTCAAAATGGATACCGAATCATTGAAAGAAAAACTGCAGGAAGCAAAGGAAAACTTGCAAGAAAAGGCTCAGGAAGCCGTTGAGACAGTAAAAGAAGTAGCCAGCGAGACCGCTGAGAAAGCCCAGGAGGTAGCCAGCGACGCCAAGGAAGTGGCCGGCAAGGTGGTTGAAGAAGTGAAAGACGCCGCAGGCGATGCAGTAGATAATGCACAAGATGTGGCTCAGACTGCGGTCGAAGATGTGAAAGAAATGGCTCAGGGTGTTGCCGACGAGGCAAAGACCGGCATCGACGAACTGAAGGAAACGGTTCAGGGCGTGACAACCGACAAGCCTGCTGAACCAAAGTCTGAAAAGCATGGCCCGTCAAAACAACTGCCTACCGGGCGCGGAATCATCAAGTTCATACTGCTTGGAATCATCACGTTGGGAATCTATCAGCTGGTGGTGCTGACCAAGATTTCGTCGGAGGTGAACACCGTTTGTAAGCCTCACGACAACAAATCGACCATGAACTTCTGCCTGCTCTTCTTCATCGTGGCACCGCTCACACTGGGTATTGGCTGGTTTGTGTGGTGGCATCGCATATGCAACCGCATGGGCAACGAACTTGCACGACGCAAACTGCCATATTCAATCAGTGCCAGCACGTTCTGGGGATGGCATATTCTCGGCGCAGTCATCAGCATCGGCCCGTTGGTGTTCTACTACCAGTTCCTCAAAGCACAGAACATCCTGAACTCCGACTATAACATGAAAGGATAGCCCTCGGTGAAATAAACAGACATCATAACCCACTTATTTTGCGCCAAAAGTGCCGAAAACGCATCTTTTGGCGCAAAATATTTGTAATTGTGTTGGCTGTGCAAGAATTTTTTTGTAACTTTGCAGCCGATTTATGCCACGCAGGCTCCAGAACAAGTGGGCACGTGATGCTCCGCCCCGTGGTCGAAACCCGTTTAATACAAAACAGACAAATGTACGTAATCGTAGAAATTAACGGTCAGCAGTTCAAGGCAGAGGAGGGCAAGAAGCTCTTCGTTCACCACATCAAGGACGCTGAGGCTCAGCAGACAGTTGAGTTTGAGAAAGTATTGTTGGTTGACAATGAAGGTGCAGTAACCGTAGGTACTCCTACAGTTGAAGGCGCAAAGGTAGTGTGCGAGGTAAAGACTCCGCTCGTAAAGGGCGACAAAGTCCTCGTGTTCCACAAGCGTCGTCGCAAGGGCTACAAGAAACTGCGCGGACATCGTCAGCAGTTCACAGAATTGACAATCAAGAGTGTTGTCGCTTAAGTTTAACCATT
>CAMHPM010000058.1 GCA_946187025.1 uncultured Prevotellaceae bacterium | reverse complement strand
TGAGTCCGCAAGGCAAACTGCCCGAGATGCTGCCGCGCATCGGATTCACCACCTCGGTGGCCAACGACTTCGACCACATCACATGGTACGGCCGTGGTCCTGAAGAGAACTATCCCGACCGCAAGACCGGCTACAAGGTAGGCATCTGGTCGAAGACTGTGAAAGACATGTACGAGCCATACCTCCTGCCGCAAGACCACGCACTACGTACTGACCTGCGCTACCTGCGCCTGGCCGACAACGAGGGTCACGGCATCAGAATCTCGATGAACGAGCTGTTCAACTTCAATGCCTATCAGTTCACAACCGAAAACCTCACGAAGAGTCAGTTCACATACCAGCTGCAACCACAAAAAGACCGCTACACCCTCAACATCGACTATGCAACCACCGGTGTGGGCTGTACCTGCGTATATGTACTCGACGAATATCGCGCCAAACCAGCTGCCTACAACCGCGAGGTGACGATAAAGATTGAGGATTAGGTTTTAAGGGGTTGAGGTTTTGAGGTTTTAAGGTCTTGAGGTCTCGCAAAAACTTAAAAACTTAAAAACTCAAGACCTCAGAAACTCAAATATCAGAAACAGTATATGAGCCGTCGCGAACACGAAATATACAAAGTTACGCTTTGGGGCAGTGCTGGCAATTTGTTGCTTGTGGCATTCAAGTTCGTAGCAGCCGTGGTGGGTCACAGTTCGGCCATGATGGCCGATGCCGTTCACTCGCTGTCAGACTTCGTGACCGACATCGTGGTATTGGTGTTTGTGAAAGTAAGTGCCAAGCCCCAGGATCAGTCGCACGACTACGGGCATGGTAAGTTCGAGACATTTGCCACGTTCATCATCGGTACGGCACTGATAGCAGCAGCAGTGGGAATAATCATTGCTGCAGCAGACAAAGTGACCGACTGGATGGAAGGCATCGACCTCGAGCCGCCAGGCACATTGGCTCTGTGGGCTGCCCTGCTGTCGATTGTAGTCAAGGAAATACTCTATCAATATACATCAGCACGCGGCAAAGCTCTCAACTCGGGTGCCATGATTGCCAATGCATGGCACCATCGCAGCGACGCACTATCATCGGTGGGGGCTGCGATAGGTATCGGCGGCGCTATACTGCTCGGCAACCGATGGACCGTGCTCGACCCTGCGGCATCCATTATCGTGGGACTGATGCTGATAAGAGTAGCATACAAACTGCTGAAGACAAGCACCGACGAACTGACCGAAAGCTCGCTGCCGGAAGAAGTGGAACAGGAGATTGCTGAAATCATCACATCGGTGCCCGACATAAGCGAGCCACACAATCTGAGAACCCGACGTATAGGCAACCGGATAGCAATCGAAGCACACATACGAATGGATGGCGACATGCCACTCCGGCAGGCTCACGACCGTGCCTCGGCAATAGAACACAAGCTGAAAGAACGATTCGGACAAGCTACACACATAAGCTTACACATGGAACCGATTAAGCACCAACCATCGTAGATGGAATGCTGCAAGACCGGCATCACAGCGAAAGATGCTATCGGTAAATATGGTTGATAAATCAGTAAATAGATTATTTGCAGTTTACAAAAAACTTCGTACCTTTGCACCCGAATAAACAAAAAGGCCGAACTATGATGAACTTTTCATTCAAACACACACTTCTTTCATTTGAAACATTCATTGTTGCAATCGCTGCAAACAGTCAGATTACAGTAAACGTATATTGTGATCAGTGGGCAGAATACCCGTTGGTGAAGAAAATAGGTCTCTACCAAACTCCGCTCGTATCGAAGGAATGGCTCGCCCGCGACATGCCAAAGCTTGCAGAACTCGAGGCACGCTCCATGCGCTACGAGATGGCCTGCGGCAAAGACGACCTCTACGGACAACCTTGTGTCACAGGCAGCGCAAAAAACCTGACGTACGACCTTTCCGACATCAACTATCTGCTGACTCAGGCAAAGAGATACTCGCCAGTGCTTGTCATATCGCATGGCTACACACCTACCCTGCTGCAAAGCCGTCCTACGGAATGGAGTGGATTTATGGACAGACCCACCGACCTCGATACCTGGGCCGCAATCAACGAGCGGTTTGCAAAGGAATGGAAAGCCAAACGATATACCAACAGTTATGTTGAGATATGGAACGAACCCGACCTGAAAGACGGATTCTTCACTGGCACCGTCGATGACTACCTCGACATATACCAATCGGCCGCTCCTGCAGTAAACAAAGGATATGCCGACATCAAGGTGGGTGGCCCGGCCGGAGCATTCAATGGCTGGCACCAACCGCTGGTTGACCGCGTGAAAGCCAACAACCTGCCACTCGATTTCCTCTCGGGTCATGCTTATGGGGCGGAGTATGCGTGGCAACTCGATGCAATGCGCAGTGCACTGACACGACTTGGAAACAACGAAGCCGAGATGCTACTCACCGAATATTCGCCCTACGCTGCTGCCGACTACCAGAAAGACGGGCCAGTGGAGCGGGCCGAAGCAGCCATGACATTCTTCAATGCACTGCCAGGAATGCTCGAATGCCCCGACCTTACCTACGTAAACTGGGCACAATACATCGACCCGGGATTCTTCGTGGGCGACAAACTGGGACTCATCGACCGCGACAGTGGCTCGCGCAAAGCCTTGTTCAACGCATTCAAGCTCTATGGCATGATGCCTGCCGACCGTAGCCGAATCACAATGGCAGGACAAGGAGCTAACGGCATGGCATCAGCATCTCCAACATGTGTGACGGCCGTGGTGTGGAACACACAAAGCGACGAGAAAACAGTGAAGATTACCCTCAACAACATACCGTTTGCAAGCGGGCGTCTCGAGGTGTATCACATCGACGAGAGCCACAACAGCTGGTATGAAACCAAAAGAGGCGGAGCACTCGTAAAAAGTACATCGGAAGAAATCGACATCGAAGGCGGACGAGTGGTTGTGGAAGACGTGGTGCGCAGCAAGGGAGTTTGTTTCCTTCGCATCACAGCCGACGGGGCAACGGCCCTGTTCCCGCAGATACATCTCGGCACAATAGTCAGGACACATCAATGGTTTCCAAACCGCAGCAACAAAGCCGCATACGCAATATTCGATCCGAAGACATGGACCGTACGACTGTCGTCCAACCAAGAGGCAACAGGATGGGCCCTGGTAGGTATCGAGGCCGAGAACATGAACGATGTACTGAAAGTGGATGGAACCGCAAAGGGAAGCATGTTAAAGCGGAACTCAAACTCCACCCTCAACATCCGAGTGGATTATCAGGACACCGAGGGTAAGTACATCAAATCAACACTATATCATGCAGGATTGTATTCAGCCGATCGCAAAACCCTGCTGCCATGGGGTACACAACGTCAACCCGACGAAGTAATCGAGGTAGATAACATCAACGACTTCTCAATCGATATAGCAAGCCACGCACCATCCAACTTCAGCGGACGCATCATACTATCGTTCGACATGCTGGCAGTGGGAGCAGGTGCAAAACAGAACTTCCAGCTCACACGAGGCACGGCAACCGATATACAACATGTATATGACGATTGTACGATGCAAAATGGCACAAACAACCACACCACAAGTATTTATAACCTCAGTGGGCTACAAATGATGCACACCAGCAAAGGCATCAACATCATAATGACTCCCGACGGACGTTGCAGAAAAGTGTTCAAGACTGGGAAATAGTATTAGGGTATAAAGTGAGTTATCAGTTATCCTAATGTTTATTTAGTAGCCCAAATGTCCAAAACTTAAATAAATTAGCACTACTTTCGCATGTTTCTTTATTTATGATGACGAGTATTGAGATTTATTTTGTACCTTTGTGGCAAACTCACGAAACTAATACTAAACCAATATGACAACTACAACTACTCAGACAAAGCTGATGACCAACTGGCGTTGGTGGCTTTGTTCGTTGCTCTTCGTGGCAACTACAGTGAACTATCTCGACCGTCAGGTCCTTAGTCTAACCTATGAAGAATTTATCAAGCCGGAGTTTGGCTGGACCGATGCCGACTATGGTACCATCACCTCGTTCTTCAGCATCTTCTATGCCATCTGCTGCCTCTTTGCAGGTAAGTTCATCGACTGGATGGGCACAAAGAAGGGCTACTTGTGGAGCATCGGTGTGTGGAGTGCAGGCGCCTGCCTCCATGCAGCATGTGGATGGGGTACATCGCTCATCACGGGCGAGGCCGACATCACGGCCGTCGAGATTGGCTCTAAGGCAGCTCTGGCAGTATCGACCACATCGGTCTATCTGTTCTTGCTCTGCCGCGGCATACTGGCACTCGGCGAGTCGGGCAACTTCCCTGCTGCCATCAAGGTGACGGCTGAGTACAACCCCAAGAAAGACCGTGCATTCTCAACCAGCCTGTTCAACGCAGGAGCCAGCGTGGGAGCACTGGCTGCACCACTTTGCATTCCGCCGCTGGCAAAGAGCCTCGGATGGGACTGGGCATTCATCATCATCGGCGGACTCGGTTTCCTCTGGATGTTCTTCTGGCACTTCATGTATGACAAACCTGAGAACAGCAAACACGTGAACCAGGCAGAGCTCGACTACATTCATCAGGACGACGAAGAAGAAACGGTACAAAAAGCCACACAGGTGGAGGAAAAAGCAATACCGTTCATCAAATGCTTCACGTATAAGCAGACATGGTCGTTCATCTGTGGCAAGCTGCTCACCGACGGTGTCTGGTGGTTCTTCCTCTTCTGGGCACCATCTTACTTCGACAACCAGTTTGGAGCCAAATCGACAAGTCCGCTGGGTCAAGCCCTTATATTCACGCTCTATGCCATCGTGACCGTCATAAGCATATATGGCGGATACCTGCCAAAACTGTTCGTAGAACGACGCGGAATGAACCCTTACGGCGGACGCATGCTCGCCATGCTCATATTTGCTTTCCTGCCACTTGTGGCACTTGCTGCACAGCCACTTGGCGTCTATTCACCATGGTGGCCGGCAATACTCATCGGTATAGCGGCAGCAGGGCATCAGGCTTGGTCAGCAAATCTCTTCTCAACCATCGGCGACATGTTCCCTAAATCTACTATCGCCACCATCACCGGCATAGGAGCAACGGCAGGAGGCGTAGGCTCTATGTTCATACAGAAGATAGCCGGAAACCTCTTCACTAACGCTTCGGGCTCATTCATTGCCGACGGAATGGAGAAAGCATCAGAACTCACGATCAAGAACATCAACACCACATTCCAACTGGCCGAAGAAGTGTTTAAGAACGAAGCCGGCGAAGTGGTACATCATGTTTATTCGGCTCCTGAACTCGTGCAGAAAGTCATCGAAAACGGAGGTCGGATTGTGACCGACCCAATGACTTTCCTCGGTTTCGAGGGCAAGCCAGCCGGATACTTCATCATGTTCTGCTTCTGCGGTATCGCATACCTCATCTCGTGGGTAGCAATGAAACTGCTCGTGCCTAAGTATAAGCCAATCAAGGCATAAGCCGACACATAGATGTACATACAGCGCATTCTTGGCATCATATCATTGGTGCTCATAACATTAAGTACAATGGCAGTCCAACCCACACACAGGGTTGAACTGCCATCTCATATATCAAGTGTAGCCGTATTTCCCGACTTAAAGCATTGTGTGGTTGTGACAGACAATGTATATGGGAAACACGATTACATCACCATGATAGATATGGAAAACAGCAAAGCCTTATGGCGAATAAACGTGAACAACCTGAATTTCCATATAAAACCGACTCCACACGGTCTGGTACTGACAACAGGCATAGACACAAAGGCTTCACATACAAGCCTCATCGACACACATACAGGTCAGCGTATATACGAATTTCAGTTTTATCCATTATTTATATCGTCCGACCCTGATGTCATGATCGGTTATAAAAAAGCCAGCAGCAAGACTGCAGAAGCATATTGTCTGAGCAATGGAGAAAAACTGTGGACATCGAAAATCAAACCAGGTAAAGCCTCCTTTTGGAGTACGATGACAAGAATAGACAAGAATCATCTTGCACTGATAGGAAAGAGCCTTTATATGGTTGACATAAACACCGGGCACTTCATATCGCAACCACTGAAGACTGAAATCACAAAATTCACCAAAGCCGACCGAACAGCAACGGCGGTATCTGCAACATTAGGTATAGCTGCCGCGTTGCTGACTGGCGGAGCATCATTCTTCCTCATATCTAAAGGCACGCCGGTACATGGTGTTCACTCCAACATCCTTAGCCACAACAATCGTATATACATATCCGACCGCAACAATCTTTACTGCTACGACCATTATCTCACCCCGATATGGCAACACGACTTCGACAATAAGACCGCAACAAATGCCAACCTGTACATCAATGCAGACACATTGGTAATGACCAACTGGGGAATTGGTTACACTTATAACGGTCCCATATATCTTGGCAATGAATGTATCATGACCTTCGATGCAAAGACGGGTACCGAAACAGGAAGAATCGATTTATCAAAAACATGGGACTCAAACCGCTTTGGTGACGACATGACATGCCAACCTGGCGCATTATTCATGGTAAGGCACGACAAACACCAGCTCATGTACATACCACAGCCGTCACTATCAGTGGCCATGTACGACACTGTAGGAAATGTGATTGTTTTTGACAAAGACTATCGTGAAGTGGCAAATGTGCCAAACGATAAACTGGCCATCATGACAGGCAGAGATAATCAATACACATTGTATGAAAATCCAAATCAAAACAACAGGCTATATGTTGCTGACGATGACCTCAATATCATACTGAATGTGGAGGATGAGTATTTAAGTGCCTATTTGATGCAAAAGAAACTTTTTTTGATAAAGAAGAATGAAATGCTCATCTACAACATCACAGATAGCAACTCATAGATAATTAGAGACAAAATCCCGCAGGCCCATAGGGGGCAAACTACAACAAACGTTTTTCAATAACAGATGCGACAGCAGCAATTGCCACAACTCCTACTGTGTAGGCTATAAGGTCGCTCCACAAGAAGCCCTGCCCTAAAATCAGATGACCAATAGTAGTGGAGCGAAAGGTCACAAGCCACGGCCAGCGTATGAGTTGTGACACCTCGACTGCATAGCAGGTGACCAAAGAACCAGTCGCAACCCATCGTAGCTTCATGGCTGGACAGACTACCCGCCAAATGCAAAACATCATCATCGCCCACATTGCATCGCCTGCTGATGCAGGCAACCAGCCGACCCTGCGTGTCAGCAGGCCTGCAATCACTATCGCGACAAAAACAATTGAATAGACTATTCGTTTATACATTTTGTGTTAAACAGGTATTGTCCTTTACCTCGTGTGAATCGTCCCCACTCTATTGCCCTTTGTGGACATGTGTGATAGCATCGCATACATTGCACACAGCGGTCGTGCCATATAGGCTGGCCGTTTTCGTTGAGTGTAATGTTGTCGAACGGACATGCCTTCACGCACGAACCGCATCCCACACATCCTGCGGTAGATTTGAAATGTTTCGGATTGACGAGGAACCGATTGAACGGACGGACAATATGACTCTTTGCCCACTTCATTGGTCCTGGAATGGTATCGAACCCACCGCGGCCATCGATGATATCATCTACAATCTGGTGCATACGTGCAGGAACAGCGCTTAGTTTTTTTTGTTCCTTTGGTTTGGGGTCAACATCAAATCCAGGCAGGCACACGTATGATTCAGGCATCTGGACTGCATATCCAAGCCGGCACGTCCACCCTTTGCGAGCAACAAGGTCGCAAAACAGTTCGCCTGTCATACCCGTATCGTCGCCACAGGTAGTGACGAAATATAGGTAGGCGACTCCCGTGACTTGCATCTTCTCTATGAATCGCTCTACAAACGGCGGTACACCCCACCCGTAGGTGGGAAATACAAAACCGAGACGCTCCCCTTCCTTCAACGAATACCTCATATCGGTATCGAGTTCGTCGGGGATGAATCGTAGCTGATCGGCAAGTTCGTCGGCGAGGAAACGTGCCACCCAGCGGCTGTTGCCTGTTCCTGAGAAATAGAATATCATCGAGTTATTTACGATTTAACCATTTACTATTTACCATTTCCATCCGAATGGGTATTATATATTATCAATTATATATTATCAATCAGTAGT
>CAMHPM010000057.1 GCA_946187025.1 uncultured Prevotellaceae bacterium | reverse complement strand
TACTTTTCCTTCGTATTTGGCAAGAATCTGAGTGCGGAACTGCTCTTCAAAGTCACGACGGATCACCCATACAATCTTGCCGAATCCTGCGCGGATGGCATCGAAGATGCTGTAATCCATGATGGTCTCACCGTTTGGTCCGAGACCATCAAGCTGCTTCAGGCCGCCATAACGGCTACCCATACCTGCAGCAAGTAGGAAAAGTGTTGGTTTCATAATGATAATAAATATAATTAATAATGTTTGATTAACATCTGCATTAGTTCTCCGACATGTACTCATAGAGTCGCAACACATCCTGAGTATCTACACTGCCGTCGTGGTTCACGTCCTGCGGAACCGTGTTGCCGCCCTCGCTGCCCACGTTTTGCATGTAGTCGTAGATGCTGAGAATGTCTTGCGTGTCGATTATTCCGTCCATATTGACATCAAGGCCATATCCGCTGACAAACAGCAAGCCCTCGCGGATGCGACTGGTGTCCCATGTATATTGTATCGGCAGCTTGAACTTAGGACTGCCGGTGAACGACTGCGCTTCGAACACACGGATAGAATCGCCTATGTTGAGCGATGTAGCGTTGGTGAAGAACAGTTCCACCGTGCCGTTTATAGTCATACGGTTCACATTGGTGAGCGATGCACATCCGTTGTTTGTAGCTGTTGCACACCTGCGCACACCGACGAGGTAGGTGCCCGATGCTGCTATATTCACATTCTTGCCACTCATATCGAGCGAGCCTGTCACGGCATTTGCCAGCAGACCAACCTGAATGGTGCCGTTAATGGTGAACGACGCATTGCTCAGGGTTCCCGTTCCGGTGAGGCTGGCGCCACGTGCCACGGTAAGCGCTCCCGTTCCGAGCGAACCGCCCGACTGCAAGTGGAGCTCGCCGGCATTGATGGCAACGGTGCCGGTATTGTCCCATGCACCCTTCACATTCATCTTACACAAACCAACCTTCTGGAAGTTCGACTTGTTGTTGCCGCCACCATCGGTTATTTTGCCCTCGTAAGTGAAGTCGGTATCGTCGTTGCCCACCTGCCAGGTGTTGCTTCCGTTCACCGCCGTGCTGTTTGAGAAGTTGGCAATAGGATGTGCCAGGTTGCCCTTTCCTATAAGCCGTCCTATACGATAGGTCATTGCCACGTTGGTCACGGTGGCACCGTCGGCTATATCGAGTGTACCCTTAGGCATTCCGTTGGAGTTCTTCAGCGGCAGCCAGATGTCTTTGTTGGTCACACGCACTGTACCGGTGAATGCCGACCAGTCGCCCGTGATGCCGACACGGCTCACGGTGTTGCGCGGTATGATGGTCAGTGTTCCGGCTCCCGTCAGCTTGTTTGCGTAGGCAGTATAGTATGTGTTGGTGAGGTACCACGTGCCTGTCTTGCCTTCCGGCACAAAGATGTTGTGCTTCTGCGACATGCAGTCGTCGTAGAGTGTTCCACCCTGGAACTCAACGGTGCCTGCAGGTGCGTCGCCTCCCATCACATCTACAACACCTGCAGCAATTATGAGACGCTGCACTGTGTTGGCCGAATATATCTTGAGCCAGCCGGTACCTTTCTTCGTAAGTACGGTTCCGCTCACCACCTTGTCCATTGCAAAGTCGGCCGAATTGCTGATGACACCACCCTCGGTGCCCGACATCTGCATAGGGCTTCCCATCTCGACGGCCGCGGTTGTCTGCAGCGTGGCTCCGTTTTCGATGACAAATCGTGAGGCAGAAGTCTGCACTGCACCCAGGTTTCCGCTTTCGCTGTACTGATTTGACAGGGCACTCACCTTGAGTGTTCCGCCGCTGATGCGTGTACCTCCGGTGTATGTATTGTTGTTTCCTATGGTCAGCGTGCCGGTTCCGCGCTTCACGAGCCGGGTGGCTCCACCCAGATAGCCTGTACCGCCGAAGGTGTAGTCCTTCGAGCTGTTCACAATCACCGAGTCGGCAGTGAGCTCGCCCTTGAGGTTTACATTGAACTGCTGAGCGTTGTCGTCGAAGATGACACGGTCGTTGGCCACGAACATGTCGGCCTCATCGGTGGCTTTGTTCACGAAGTTCTTGCTGACAGCAAAGTCCCATGTAGTATTTTCGGCACCGGTCCATGCTATGATTCCTGCATCGCGCACACCTTCAATCACGAGGTAGATGGTTCCGTCGGTATGTTCCAATGTTGCTTTCTGTCCCGACAGCCCCTCGATGATGATGTTTGCAAGGCTTCCGTTTATGGTTTCCACCTCCATTATCGGGTAGCGTCCACTCTCCATGGTTGACTTCCCGCTGAGCCACAAACTCAAATACTGGTGTGAGGTATTTAGGGCCATACTGCCATGTCTTGCGTTCGATCTTGAGCGAAGTAGCCTTCACCATGTCGGCCTTGAAGTCCTGGCTGTAGATGTCGAACACGATGCGCGAACCCATGTTCATCGTCAGTGCCGTAGTGGTCAGTGTGCCTTGTTTGCCGGCACCGCCAGGCCTGATGCGCGAGTCGTATTCCATCGTGATGCCGGCAGCAAACGTGCCTCCGTCGCTGTTGAGCTCTGCAAAGCGGTTGAGCCATAGCGGCGAGTTGGCCAGTGTGCCGTCGAGGTTGAGTGTTCCTGCCCACACGTTGGTCTCGCCTGTGTGGGTGTGGGTGGCTGCAGGCAGTGTGAGTGTACCGTCGCCCTGCTTTATGAGTCGCATGTCGCCGCTGAAGGGTTCGCCCTCAACGGTACATGTGTAGTATCGGTAGTTGATTGTCGGATTTCCGTTGGTGTTGTTGCTGTTGGTGCCTTGCACCCACGACGGGATGTTGAAGGTTGCAATCCATGGTTTCGCTCCGCTTTCCACCTTGATTTTCGTATCGGCATATTCGCACACGATGACGTGCTGGCCGTTGTTTGCCGTGCCGATGCTTCCGCCGTTGGCCACCTCCGTGCGTCCGGTCATGGTGAGTGGTGGCGGTGCGACGGTGATTCCTTCCATCTCGCCGAGGAAGTAGCTGGCATGTGGCGGTTGGTTGTATCCCATCGACTCCCACACCATTCCCTGTCGGTACTGATGGTCGTGCCACAGCGTGTAGTTGCGATATTTGGTTGCGATATTGGTGGTGTAGATGCGTACATAGCGGTTGTCGGTCGTGCGTGCAATTATCTCTTCGCGCCAGTCGCCGATGATGTCGCCGGTGGCCGACGGTGTGTTTTTCGTCCAGTTGCAGTTGGCCGTTCCGTCGGCAGTGAATACCACCGAGCCGTTTGCCTTGAACACACGTGGGGCTCCCTCGCGGCTGCTGGCTCCATCGAGTCCTTCTTCGAGCAGGTCGCCATCCCAGTAGATGCGGAAGTTGTTGGTGAAACCGCCCGGGCCGCCGCTGATGACCTTATCGGCCACACAGGATATGGTGCCCGACTGGCTGCTGTGTCCGATTGCTCCCGGGTAGTCGTTTGAGAAGTTTCCGCAGAGAGCACGTCCGTCGTCGCCTGTTGAAACCAGTCGGTAGTATATCTTCGAGGTGGTTGCATCGCGGTAGTTCATTGCCGGTTCGTCTTCGTTGCAGGCAAAAATCTCCTGTCCGTGGCGGTAGGGGTCGAAGTCGGAGCAGTGTTGTGCATCACCGTGACCAAGGCCGGTAGTGGATAGGCCTTTTCCGTTGTCGTCGATTACCATCGAGCCGAACACTATCTCATCGCGGCCGTCCCAATCGACATCGGCTATTCCGAAGTTGTGATAACCGTTGCCAAACCACGGGTCGCCCCATCCGCTGGTACACGACCACTCCCAGTATTGTGTGAGCTTGTGTGTCGATGGGTTGACCGAGAATGCCTTCATGTGGTGCTTGGTGTAGCATCCGCGTCCGAGGAAGATGAACGGGTGGCGTCCGTCGAGGAACGGTGCGCCGAAGTAGTGCTTGGTTGCACGGTGTCCGTAGCCGTCGCCCCAGTCGTTCACATCGCCGCGCGGCAGCGGGTATGCCATCCACAGAGCGTTGCCGGTGCCTATTGGGTAAGGTTTTCCGGTTGCACCCTCGAGGTAGAGCAGGTACTCGTTGCCCGAGTTGGTGTAGGTCATGTTGGCTTGTTGCAGCACGGTGTTGCGGGTGTTCACCTTCATGTCGCCTATGTTGGTAGTGGTTCCGTCGGCATGGTGTATAATCATGTTGTCGGCACCACGCATCAGTATTTCTGCCTTTCCGTCGCCATCCCAGTCGTATCCCACTGCGTCGTATTGCTCGTCGGGACCCGACACCATGTTTGGTCCGAGGTCAATCCACCACAGGCGCTGGCCGCTTATGTTGTAGCATTCGATGCAGTTGAAGGCCGAATCGTTGCCCACCGAACTACCATCGGGGCCGTAGTTGCGCTTCATGATAAACTCCGACACGCCGTCGCCGTCAACGTCGGCCAGTGCAATGTCGTTTATGTTGTACGACGCCGTGATGTCGGTGCCGCGTCGCGAGTAGAGCTTACCTACTGCAAATTGTATGTATTGCTGGTTGAGACGTGCGACGGCTTCACACTTCTCCTGTTCCACACCTCGCACCACTGCCGCCACCTGGTACTTGGCACCGGCGGAACCGCCCGTGTCGGTGTAGTTCGACACCTTCAGCGGTGTGGAGTTCAGCTTCACTCCGTTGCGATAGAGGTTGTATTCCACGTCGTAGTATTCTTCAGCAAAAATGCGCCAGCTCACAAAGCTGCCGCTGCCCGAGGGTACGGCCACAAGGCCGCGGTCGAGTTTGTCGGTTGTGCGTTGAGCAGCGGCCGCCAAGGCCATCAGGAGCACAGCGCACACTGTCACCAGTCGTTTCATGTTGGCATTAAGTTAATAGTTTTCCGTGCAAAGATACAAAATAATTGACAACCAGCAAGCCATAAACTCCTTTTTTTACACACCTTATATTAATTTAATATAATGGGACCTCGTTACACTGCACCACAGATGCAACCACACATCGGGACAGGAGCACAAGAACGAGGCACAATGCGACACCGGGCGAAAAGGGAAAAACGACTGAGCGTAACGAAAAAAAACATGGAGCGCCATGAAAAAAACTTTGTAACACGTGGGAGAAAAACACTGAGCGCGTAGGAGTATTTGCCTGCGAGCATAGGGAAAAACTTTAATTTGTGGTGCAAATTATATAATTTGTCACCAGAAATTATTAAATTTGAACCACAATTTATTAAATTTGCACCACAAATTAAAGAATTCTTCAGTACTCTCAGGGTTTTTCTCCATGGTGCGAAGCAAAATTTTCCATGGTGTGCAACAAAACTTTCTTAGGAGCGTAGCAAAATTTTCCTTGATGCGCAGCAGGACAAAACCTATGCGGCAGAAATGACATTATGCAACTGCACCGGTTTTTCGGTAGAAACAGACGGAAAAAAATCGTAGTGTAAGCATTCAAGTCGCAGAAGCGTGGCAAACCAGCAAAGCTGGTGAGTTTAAGTTTCAAATGTGGCGAAAAGCAAGAAAAAGTTGCGTTTTGTTTTGCCATGACACAACAATTTACTAAATTTGCAGTCACAACATACATAACCTTCGACTAAATCCTAAACTAAATAAATGACAATTATGAGAAAAGATTTTACACTCCGAAACATTCGCGGCACCATGCACAAGGCGTGTGTGATAGCTGCATCGTGTTGGATGATGGCAACGGTGGCACAAGCCCAGCTGTCGAAAAACCCCGACAAGTTCCTTGGCAACATCACCACGAGCGGCCAGATCGACTTTGGCAACGAGAAGTTCTACCAGCTGTGGAACCAGATAACCGGCGAAAACGAGTCGAAATGGTCGTCGATCGAGGGTTCGCGACGTGGCAGCTTCAACTGGGGCGGCAGCGACAACTGCTACAACTATGCCAAAAGCCACAACTTCCCGTTCAAGTTCCACTGCCTCATCTGGGGCGCACAATACCCAAGCTGGATGAACAACCTATCGACCAGCGAGCAGTATAAAGCCATCGTGGAGTGGATGGATGCAATCAAGGCACACTATCCCACCATCGACATGATCGACGTGGTGAACGAAGCAGTACCTGGCCACCAGCCGGCACCCTACAAAGACGCACTGGGAGGCGACGGCCGCACGGGCTACGACTGGATAATCAAAGCCTTCGAGATGGCTCACGAACGCTGGCCGAATGCCATCCTCATCTACAACGACTACAACACATTCCAGTGGCAGCGCAGCCAATTCATCGACCTGGTGCGCATACTTCGCGATGCAGGAGCGCCAATCGATGCCTACGGATGCCAGAGCCACGACCTCACCGACATGAACTTCACCAGCTTCAAGTCGGCCATGACCGAGATACAAAACGCCCTGAAGATGCCGATGGTAAGCTCGGAATACGACATCGGAACCTCCGACGACAACCTGCAGCTGCAACGCTACAAAGAGCAGATACCGTACATGTGGGAGGCCGACTACGTGGCCGGCATCACACTGTGGGGCTACATCTACGGCCGCACATGGGTCACCGACGGCAACTCGGGCATCATACGCGACGGCAAGGACCGACCTGCCATGACATGGCTCAGGGAATACATGAAGAGCGACGCGGCACTCAAAGCCAAGAGCCCGTTCCCGAAAATGAAGAAAGAAGCATCGGTATATATAAAACCGGCATCGCTCAACGCCACCCAGAACGACCCGATGCACATCACAATCAATGCCCGGCTGAGGACCAAGACCATCGACCACATCGACTTCTACGCAAAGAATGTGCTCGTAACCACACTCACAGAAGCACCTTATGAACTCGACTACACCCCTACCACCCTCGGCCGCCACGACCTGAAAGCCGTAGTGACAGCAACCGACGGAACAAAATATGAGCGCATGGGCGGAATCACCGTATATAGACAACGTGCACCATACCGCAACGCCATCGACCTGCCAGGAGTGCTGCAAGCCGAGAACTTCGACTCGGGAGCCGACGGAATCTCATTCCACGACAGCGACAACAACTCGCAAGGCGGCACATCCTACCGCAGCGAGATAGGCGGAGTCGATATCGTGACAGGCAACGGAGGCTATGCAATCGGTTACACCGTGACCGGCGAATGGCTGGAATACACCGTCAACGTGAAGGAAGCCGGCATCTACTCCTACGATGCAGTAGTGTCGTCGGGTGTGACGACATCATCGATAAGCCTGTCGCTCAGCAACGGCGGCGAACTCACACCAATCACACCAGTCATTCCGGTGCCGATGGTCCAAGCCAACAGCTACACCACCTACCGCACCGTACACGGACGCCTGCTCATCCCGCTCGAGGAAGGCAAGCAAGTGATACGCCTCAACATCACCAGCGGCAGCTGCAACATCGACAAAATCACCTTCCGACATGTTGACCTCGATCCCGACATGAAGCTCACACTCACGTCCGACCCGGCTCCGACCACCGTCAACACATCCACCATCATCAAGGCCGAGGTATCGTCGCCAACCAGCACCATCGCCAACGTGAAGATATACCTCGACGATGTGCTGCAGCGCACCATCACCAAGGAACCGTTTGAATACACCTACCGCCCTACCGCCCGAGGCGAATACCACTTCAAGGCAGAGGCCACCGATGCCGAAGGCCGCATGTCGGAGGTAGCAGAATACACACTGGTGGCCAATCCAAAGCGCACACCACACAAGGGCGCAATCGCCATCCCGGGCATCATCGAAGCAGAGAACTTCGACCGTGGCGGCGAGGGATTCACCTTCCATGACAGCGACGAGACCGACGAGGGCAAGTGCGGCTACCGCTCCGACAACGAAGGCGTTGACATCATGACCGGCAACGGAGGCTACGTAATCAGCAACACCAAGAGCGGCGAATGGCTGGAATACACCATCGACGTGAAGGAATCGGGCCGCTATTCATTCGAGGCAACCGTGTCGGCAGGAGTCACCGGTTCGAGCTTCACCATGACCCTCACCGACGGCGGCACGAGTGTGAGCCTGGCACGCGCATCGGTTCCACGCACCGCAAACAACTCGTGGGACAAATACCGCACCATTCGCGGCAACTTCGCACGCGACATCGAAGCAGGACAGCACACACTGCGCATCACTATTTCGGGATCAAACTGCAACATCGACAAGATTGAACTCAAGTGTATCGAACCGACAGCAATAACCACTGCCACCAGCGACCAGAACCACAACACACGCGACACATACAACATCATGGGTGTGAAAGTGGGCGCAGGATACCGCGGACTCATCATACGCGACGGCAAGAAGGTGCTCGTGAAATGACACATGAGTATCAGTGA
>CAMHPM010000056.1 GCA_946187025.1 uncultured Prevotellaceae bacterium | reverse complement strand
GCGCGGGGTCATGGCGGGGAAACCGCCATGCACTGACGACGAAGGGATGGACGAAAGGATAACGAACGGATGGACTAAGGGATGACGAAGGGATGACGAAGGGATGGACGAAGGGATGATGAAGGGATGGACGAAGGAATGGACGAAGGGATGGACGAAGGGATGGATGGTGGCAATGATGGGGCAGTAATTTGTTGGTTTATCTAACTAAATGGATAGTTGAAATGTGAAATTTATGTGTTTTTATTAAAAATTTAAATTTTATTTGGTTGATATTTATTTAATTTGTACCTTTGCAGCATTAAACTATGAATATAGTTGAAATATACAATATCATCACTCATCAAAACCAACGACCACTATGACACACGAAGAGAAACTCACACCCAGTGAAGAAGAGGTGATGGAGCGAATATGGGCATACGGCCCATGCGCGCCGAAGGACATCCTCGACCTCTACGACGACCCGAAACCACACGTCAACACAGTTGCAACCATGTTTCAAAGCCTCGAACGCAAGGGATTCCTCACACATGTGGTGCGCGGCCGAGGCTATATCTACACACCCATCGTGCGCAGGGAAGACTACGGAAGGAGCCGCTTCAGCAACTTTGTGAAGCGATATTTCGACAATTCCTACATGAACGTCGTGTCGGCGCTCGTGCGCGACGAACGCGTGAGCCGTCAGGAACTCGAGCAATTCCTTGACAGCCTGAAAACTGAGGCTTTAAGTTCTTAAGTTCTTAAGTTCTTAAGTTTTTAAGTTATTGAGTTTTAAGATTTTAATTTTTATTTTTTTTAAAGTTTTCGCTATGATTTTATCTGCATTTTTCTACATGTTGCGGTGGGCTGTAGGCCTCACACTGCTCTATTCACTCTATCGACTGCTGCTCGGCAAAGAGACATTCCACCGCGTGAATCGCGTGGTGCTCGTAGGTATCATGTTGATAAGCATGATGCTACCACTGGTCACATTGCCGTTCAGTCAACCCGCATGGGTGCCGACACCCCCTGCCGTCACTGCTCCGGTTGCTTCTCAAAACAGGGTTGCATCTGAAGCCGAAATGCCACTTAGTAGTATTGCGTCTTCTGAGATTCAAGATGTTAGCCGTGATTTAACTGCAACGCCTGTAGTCAAGCATGTAAATACATCGACATCTATCAACTGGCTCAGCGTTTTGGCATGGGTGTGGCTTATTGGTGTAGTTGCCATGTTGTTGTGGTGGTTAGTTTCACTGGCATCTGTCATACGAATCATTGTATCGAGCCAACGAGTTGAAACTTCCGGAAACGAAGGCATTCACCTACTTCGCAATCCAAACGTGAAAGTGCCATTCAGTTGGTTCAGGTGGGTGGTTATAAATGGAAAAGAGTCGAAGACGGAATACGATATGATACTTGCTCACGAACTGACTCATGTTCGTTGTAACCATTCGGTAGATAAGCTTCTTGCAGATATCATGGTAATGGCTCTCTGGTGGTTGCCGTTGTCGTATATGCTTCGACGTGATTTGATGGATGTTCACGAATATGAGGCAGATAATGACGTGTCTAAAAATATGAACGACTTGTCGGATTATCAACACCTCATTATTGATAAGGCTTGTTACCGACCGACCTCGGGCATCACCAACAACTTTAACCAAAGCGAAGTGAAGAAGCGCCTGGCCATGATGATGCGCAAAAAGTCGGGACGTTTGTCGTGCCTGAAGACACTCTATCTGCTTCCACTCATCGCACTTGCAGCCTTGCTTGCATGCAACTATGGAGGGCGGAAAGTGAAGTCCTTGTCGAGCAGAGCCGAAACAGGAATACCGTTTGTTGCGATGGCCGAGATGGAGGAAGAAGTGACGGCACGCGTCACCGAGATATACGACGAAGTGTTTGGTTGGTATAACTCACATATCGATGTGCATGATGACAGCGACTTCAACACCGATAAATACCTCACCGACTCATTCATTGCGCTGCGCAACGAGGTGTCAGATATATGTACAGCCTTCGGCGACATGTTCCCCATCGATTGGGATCACTGGGTGCAGGGTCAGGATTGGCACCACATGTCGATGACTATCAACGAAATCAAGGTGAAAAGAGGGAATTTAGTGTGGGTGTATGTGGATATCAAGAACGGCAACCACGTCACCCCTGTGCGCATCGAAATGCAAAGCGTATATGGCGAATGGAAGATAAACGACTTTGCTACATGCGGGCCCGACGATGAGAATTATACCATCTCGGAGCAAGCCATACTCGGAATATATCGTTGGAATGCAATGGTAAGAACGTCGCTGCAAGGCACGTGGGACTACGTACCGACACATCCCGAGTGCTATCCATACGACCCCACATGGACCGACGTGGCAGCACACTACATCATACGTGGAGACACAATCCTGTATCCAAAACGATGCGACCCTGTGTCTGTGAATACATATAGTTTCACAGTAAACGCCGACACACTGATGCTCACTGCAATAGATAAAGGAAATCCGGAATCACCGACAACGATGCAGATAGTAATACGCTTGACAGAAGACACACTCTATAGCAAGGAAATCATCCCAGGCAACGACGAGCATGCCACATACGTGAATGTTGATCGCAGCGGCCGCAAAGGTCGAGAAGACTTCCATGGAGCATCTTACAGAATGCAACCTGAGGGATATACTCATTCGACAGAAGAAACACCGTAATTCCCCTAACGGACTCAACCCCTTGATGAAGACTTCGCTCATCTCCACTAATGGATTGACAACTTTGTTGATATGTAAATGTCGATAGCGAGCATTGCATAGAGCATTTCTCCTTGTGTCTGTGAGTGCGCACTCGCGACGTCGCGAGTGCGCACTCATGATTTAACACATCGGTCATTAGACAGTTATGTGCTAACTATATAGAACGGATGAACAAATGGTGGACATGTGTATGTCCGTCCTTTGTTCATCCGTTTGTTTATCGTGCTGACGATTATTCTTAATGTCAGTTGTTCTTTATATTATGTTTCAAAACGAGTATGCGACGTACGCTCTGGTTGATGCGTTCCTCGCTGATGGTGCCGTTCTTCACAGCATCGACCACAGCATCGAATGCTTCGACGAAGTTTTGAGGACCCAGCACGATGTCGACTCCTGCCTTTATGCAGCCCACTGCTGCTTCAGCACTGGTGTATTGTTGTGTGATGGCACCCATTTCCATGGCGTCGGTGATGATGATGTTGTGGTAGCCCAGTTCACCGCGCAATTTGTCCTGAAGTATGTAGCTCGACATGGTTGAAGGTATGTCAGAACCTGTCACATTGGGCACTGCGATGTGGGCTGTCATGATGAGTTGCACGCCCCAATTAATGCCGGCCTTGAAGGTTGTCATTTCACACGAGAGCATCTCGTCCCATGTCTTCAACGACTGTGCATAGCCGTAGTGAGTGTCGGCTTTTGTGTCGCCATGACCTGGGAAGTGCTTGATGCAACCGATGATACCAGTGTCATGAAGTCCGTGGAGATAGTTGACGACCATGGCCGAGGCCACTTCGGGATCGTCGGAGAATGCACGCTTGCCTATGACGATATTATCGGGGTTGGTATTCACGTCGGCCACGGGAGCGAAGTCGATATCAAATCCGTATTGCTTCAGGTATGTACCGATGGTATGTCCGCAATAGTATGCCTTTCCCGGGTCTTTAGTCTGGCCGATGGCATCCATCGATTCAAACTTCTCGACATTGAAGTTGGGGTTGTTGCCTATGCGTGCCACGCGTCCGCCTTCCTCATCGATACAGAGCAGGGGGGCACCGTTCAGGGTGCGAATCTGTGGAATGAAGCGAGCGAGTTGTTCCTCGTCCTTGATGTTGTGGGCATAGAGTATCACTCCGCCCACAGGGTAATCCTTGCACATAGTGCGCATTCGGTCGTTAACTTCTTGCAGCGACACTTCGACCAGATTGCCGTGTATGGTGGTGTCGAGCACTTCGGGGCGTACATAGAACATCTGCCCTACCTTCTCGCGCAACGACATCTGCTGCAGTTGCTGCTCTACTTCATTTACTGGACTATTTGACGAATCATCGTCGGAACACGATGTCATAATCATGACACTGGCCGTAGCTACTACGGCCAGCATCCATAGGATGTTTTTTCTCATTTATATGTTAATTATATGGAATAATCAATTATAGATTCTTGTTGAAGAAGTCGATTAGTGTCGTGCGCAGGTGCCGGCTGGTTCCCTGTCCTTCGCTGATGCCGTGGGTGCGCATAGGATAGCTCACTTGGTAGAATGTCTTGCCGAGTGTTATCAGACGGTTTACCAGCATTTCGGTGTTCTGGTAATGCACGTTGTCGTCACCGGTGCCGTGTATGAGCAGCAGGTTTCCTTGCAGACCTTCGGCATGGTTGATAGGGCTTCCGCGGAAGTAGCCATCGGGATTGGCCTGCGGTGTGTTCATGTAACGTTCCTGATATATGGTGTCGTAGAGCCGTTGGTCGCTGACGAAGGCTATAGCCACTCCCGTCTTGAATACTTCAGGGAAGCGGAACATGGAGTTGAGTGTCTGTGCTCCACCTCCGCTCCATCCTGTGATTCCGATTCGGTTGCGATCCATAAACGGGAACATGTCGCAGAGCGACAGCACACCTCTTGCCTGGTCTTCGGCCGATGCCACACCCACTTCGCCATATATGCATTTGCGCCACTGGCGACCGCGTGGCGATGCAGCGCCGCGGTTTTCAATGCTTACGACGATGTAGCCTTGATTGGCCAGATAGTGCCAGAAGAGGCTGCGCTCCCAGCGATTCTGCACTGTGGCCGATGCCGGTTCGCCATATACATAGTCGATTACCGGATACTTCTTGTCGGGGTCGAAGTCGTAAGGCTTGATAATCCATGCGTCGAGCATGAGCTCACCGCTCTGCACTTTCACAAATTCTTTCTTTCCCATGTTGATGTTCTGCATCTTGGCTTGTGCCTCGAAGTTGGTTTCCACAGTGTGGTCAACGCTCCATTTGCCTCTCTTGCTCATCTCGAGCAGAGTGTACATAGGCACGTGTGTGGCTGTGGAATAGGTTTCGAGAGCATAGTCGTAGTCGGGTGAGAACTGGTAGGAGTATTGTCCCGGGTCGGTGCGCTTACGGCTGGCTCGGGTGATGTTTTCGACATCGACCTTTCCTGTGGCATTTGCCCGATAGAGGTAACGCTCGGTGGCACGGTCGGGCTCGGTGGCCATGAAGTATATGTATCCACGCTTCTCGTCGTATGCCACCTCTTCAATCACATCGAACGCACCTGGAGTGATACATGTCCACTGCCTGCCATCGGGCGACACACGGTACAGGTGGCGCCATCCGTCGCGTTCGGAAGTGAAGATGAACCCTTTGTTGCCTGGCAGCCAGTGGATGTTGTCGTTGGTCTCGACCCATGCCTCGTCGGTGTCTTCACACAGGAGGGTCAGGCTGTTGTCGGTCGGAGCCTGTGCAATGACATATTTCCACACCTTGTTGTGGTTTTGCTGACGGTTCATCTGCTGAATCATGAGTGTGTTGGTGCCGGGAATGAACTCCATGCGTGGTATGTAGTTCTCGCGCATGTCGCCGGGAATGTCAATCCATGTGATAGCCCCCGATTGTGTGTCGATATATCCCACCTTCACGGCCGAGTTGAGTGTTCCTGCCTTTGGATAAGGGAAATGCTGGATAGTGGGGTAGATGCCGCTCACGTTGTCTATAATGTCGAACCAACCTGTACCACCTGAGTTGCTCCACCAGAATGCAATGTATCGGCTGTCGCCACTCCAGCGGAATCCGTCTCGGCAGTCGAACTCCTCTTCATACACCCAGTCGAACGTGCCGTTGATGATCGAGTCGTTGCCGTCGAGAGTAAGTTGCCGACGATTTGGGAAAGACAATGAGCAGTCTTCGATGTAGATGTTGTTTTTCGACACATAAGCAACCTTCTGTCCATCTGGCGAAATCTTGGCAAACATGAGCGAAGCAGCTGGTAGGTCGGCGCCAAGCTGACGGTTGTCGTTGGTAGCACGATTGACAAGGTAGTAGTCGCCACGAGTGGCATATCGCCACACACGTTGAGCATTGCGGAACTGAAGGGTGTAGGAACCCGTCGGGAATGGGACCTTGCCTGCGTCGAGCGATTCAAGATCGACACGCGGATAGGTCATAGGAATGATTCTGCTGCTGTTCATGGCCTCGTCGAGTGTAAGCTCATGGCGAGTCTGAGCCATTGCGCCCATAATCGATAGTTGGAACGCAAGAAGGAAAAGAATACGATGATTCATGCTATTTTATTTTGAAGTTTATAATTCATCTCGATACGTTACAAGGCTTTATTTCCAACAGACGGCCTATTCCAGGAAGGTGCGCAGCCGCTCGGTCTCACCAGCCACGAGCACCATGTCGTCCTGCTGGAATGTGAGCGATGGCTCGGGGTTCATTATGTATTGTCCGTTGCGCTGGATACCCATCACGATGCAACGCGCCTTGTCGCGTATGCCCGAATCTATGATGGTCTGACCTATAAGCGGATGTCCAGCCTCGATGGTGAAATTCTCGAGAGCCACCTGTGTGCGACGTTCCTTATACTCGGTATTGGGCTTCACACTGCTGTCGAGCATCTGACGAAAACGGTCTATTTGCTCATCGGTGCCTGCCACTACAATCTGGTCGCCGGGATATATATGTTTGCCACCACCTGGTATGTTGGTGAATATCCCGCCACGCACAATGCGCACAATGCTTACTCCTGAGTCCTGGCGTATATTGATCTGGCTGAGAGTCTTACCGCAGAATGCCGATTCGGCTGGAACCGTGAAATCGCTTATGTGTATGTCGTATGCCTGCAGGGAGTTTACAAACTGATGCCCTATCACCTGTCGCTTCTTGGCCGATACTTCGCGTGCCGTGAGGTTTTGGTTGAATCGTTCTTCCATGCCTTGCGACCTGCGGCGTATGCTTCGCGAAAACATGATGAAGACCACCATGAGTATTGATATGCCGACAAGCATACCCGATGTTATTGTGAAGATATTGATGATGGCATAGGACACGAAAGCGACACCAAGCAGCAATCGCAATAGTTGCAGGCCCACGAGCCAAGCCTTTTGGTGGTTGCCTGAGTTCCACAGCGATATTGCTTCACGCGACGAGCGGTAGCGTGTCGATACATTATATATGAATGGCGACGTGATGGCAAGGATGATGATAAGCGATATGACCTTCATCACCAGCAGGGCTGTGTCGTCGCTCAACAGTTGTCCGAGCCACATGGCTGCACGCGACAGCAGGAATGGGTTGACAAACTGGAAATAGACAATATAAATGAAAGCGGTGATGACTCCAGAGATAATCACCGTGGTCACGATTTTCTTTATGTAAGTATTCCACAGACTTTCTGTAGTGACGGTGTTGCGTCGGGTTGTATAGTTCTCGATGAAGAGCAGAAGCTCGGGCGAGAGATGTGACTGGAGGTAGCGTTCGGCGGGGTCGGCCAGGCGCATGATATATGGTGTGAGGAAGGTTGTGATGACCGAAACGGCAACGACTATAGGGTAGAGCGAGTTGTCGGTCACACCTGCCGACTGCCCGAAGTTGGCTATGATGAATGCAAACTCACCTATCTGTACCAGGGAAAAACCCGTCTGAAGGCTCACTTTCAGCGACTGCCCCGAAAGGAGTGTGCCAAGCGATGCAAATATTATCTGTCCGACAATGACTACGATGGTGATGATGACAATAGGCAGCCAGTACTTCAGGAGGAGTTCGGGATTTATCATCATGCCTACAGACACGAAGAAGATGGCTCCGAACACGTTTTTTATAGGTTGCACGAGATGCTCTATGCGTTCGGCTTCGATGGTTTCAGCCAGTACCGAACCCATGACAAATGCTCCGAGGGCTGAGCTGAAACCGGCACCGATGGCCAGCAATACCATTCCGAGACACATGCCGATGGCGAAGATGGTGAGGGTCTCGTCGTTGAGCAGACGGCGGAACCGCTTCAGGAAAGTCGGAATGACTGCTATGCCTACTACGAACCACAACACGAGATATGCCACGAGCTTGCCGATTTCCATCAGCATCTCAGTGCCTTCAAACTGTTGTTTTACTGCTATCGACGACAGCAGCACCATAAGGACCACGGCAAACAGGTCTTCGACGATGAGAATGCCGAATACCACTTTTGCAAACTTATGACTGCCGAGGTTCATGTCTTCGATGGCTTTGAACACGATGGTGGTTGATGACATACACAGCATTCCGCCGAGGAAGAGTGAGTTTATTTCGTTCCATCCCAGTAGGCGTCCGATGAGGAATCCCGATGACATCATACCCACTACTATGGTTCCTGCAGCAATGAGGGCCGTGCTGCCCATCTGCAGGAGTTTCTTGAAACTGAACTCCAGTCCCATTGCGAACAGAAGGAACAGCACACCGATCTCGCCCCAGGTATCGACGCTGTGGATGTCGCCTATCCACGATTGACCGCAAACGTAGG
>CAMHPM010000055.1 GCA_946187025.1 uncultured Prevotellaceae bacterium | reverse complement strand
AACCCACGAGACGTCGTTCGTTGGTGAAGTGTGATGCAAGACGCTCGGCATTTGTCAGTTCTCCTCCCCCGTTATTGCGCAAGTCGATTATCATTCCGTTGCATGGTGCAAGCAACGACAGCATACTGCTTATGTTTCCGTCGCCTATACCATCGCTGAAACTCTCACACCTCACATAAGCGATATTATCGTCGAGCACTTTATAGCGCAATCCTGATGCTATACCATAGTCGTGACCAAGATAGGAACGAGCGATGGAGTCGTAGTACTGCTCTGGATAGTCTTCCCAATAGCTCCAGTTTCGTCCTACATCGAACGAAGCCCCAAGGTTTACATGTCCGTCGTGCAACTCGGCCAGCATCTCGCAACATACCTCGAAGAGCTGCAGACGTGTCATATTGTCGTTCACCCTGGCTGCATACCGACTATGAACTTCGTCCCAGTCAACCCCAAGTTCCTGACGTTTGTAGTCGAAGAAACAATAGCGTTGGTCGATAATCTGCCACAGGGCCTCGAGGTTGTCGCGCGGCGTGTCGGCCGACGGCAACTCTTCTTTCACACACGAGAATGTCATCAACGTGATTATAAATAATATAATAAGGTGTCTCACTGTGCTCATAGACGGAAACCAAAGGTGAATGAATGTGAATATGAATGATATCTCAGGTTGTTATACTTCGACTGGTCGGCCACGCCTTCATAGCCCACATATACACTGGTGCGTTTCAGTGGAAAGTCGAGCAGCAGTCGATGACGTAATGCCGGAGTGTTGAATGTATGTGCTATAACGCAGTTGTGGTCGCTCTGACCCAAGACAAACTCTTCGTAGTAAGACTGTCCGAACTGCGGTGAATAGGCAAATCCGAGGACGGGGATGCTGATGGAATACTCCACCCCGATGTGACGTCCCTTGATGTCGAACGTATATGAAGCAACGGCCGATGCACAACACATGGCCGACAGCTTGGCCTGAGCGGGGTTGTTGCCATTACGTTCGTTGTATATACAACCGGCATAGACCTGTCCCATCGGACCGGCCTTAAGGTTGAACCGGCCTATGCTTGATAAATCGAAATGATGTGCAAGTGCGTAGGATATAGCTACATCATACTCGTTCACGTTGCCTGCCATATTTTCCATCGCCGCCCCATGTACAGCAAGACGGTGCATGGTGTGGGGATAATGACTCTCGACCGACAGACTGAGTCGAGTTCCTTTATATGAATATGGCGACAGATAGGTGTCCATCACATCAGCACTTCCCACTCCCAGCATCAGACGGTGTGTGGGTGTGACGGACTCTTCGTGCTGAGCATTGATTGCCAACGCAACGAGAAATACCGATATGAAAAATGTCAGTCGGTTCATATTATCAGAATAAAGTCAGTTGGATTGGTTGGTCGTCGTGTGGCGGATTCTTTCTGTGATATTCTTCATCAGACATAGGAAGCGAATTTTGGTCTGGCTCAGGGGTCGCATCGGTGGAGGTCACATCGGCTGAACCGACAGACACTGACGAGTCTTCTATCTGCGCATCAGCTTCTTCAGACGAGTCTTCTATCCGCGCATCGGCTTCTTCAGACAAGTCTTCTATCTGCTCTTCTTCTGCTTCTTCTGCTTCTGCCGGAATCTCTATCTGTTCTTCTTCTGCTTCATACGAGTCCTCTGTCTGTACATCTTGTTCTCCAGACGGAATTTCAGTCTGCTCTTCTGCTTCCTCTGAATGAAGTTCGTCTGGATTGTCGGTATCATCGGCCGGTTGTACGTCTGGTTTTTCTTCCACAACCGAATCGAGAGCATAAGTAGTCAGTCGCTTACCTTTTGCCTTGAATCCTTTGACGGCAATGAATTCTTCCACATCGACAGTCTGCGGACCACGGAAGGTGTCCGGTTCCTGGAACGTGAGAATGAGTTGTGGCTTCGGTGTGTCGGTCAGGAGGATGAGGCGCGAAGCTGGGTTTTCGCCAAGGAAGTTCTGGTGTTTCAGTGTTGCATCCATGGCAAACCGCTTAATGTAAGGCAGGTTACTGTTGTCGGCATCCCACAACACGGCCGTCCATATCTTCTCGCTATTGTATTTCTCCATCACGAGAATGTTCTGCTCGTAGTGGTTGTTGATATCGAAATTGGTTATATAGAACTCTCCATTATCGAGCACTACCAAGATCATGTCTTCATTCTGGAACTCACCCAGATACCGGCCGTGGTTTTCGTAATTCAGACGTTTCACATCGTCGTCGAACCAGACATCACGGCCACCGAGCGTACTGCCTCCGTGCGACTTCAGCCCAATTCGTAACACATCATATTTGGTCAGCACATTACCTCGTGCCGAGCGTCCCTTTATAGCCTGTTCACTGAAGTCGCGGTCAAACGAGAGTTTCTTCAGCTTAGGTTGTGGCTTGAGGGTCACCTTTATCACTTCGGCCTCACCATTGGCATTGGCTGTGAAGTATGTGACGCGCGACTTCGGTGTGCCCTGCGTAAGGTCGTATTCACGATCACGATTGAGTGTCGGTATATTAAATCGTTTGATAAAGGTTATTCCAGTTTTGCCATCCTTGTAACATACGTTATAAATGGTTCGGGTGTCGTTCTTCTTGAACACAGCCACATGTATGATTTCTGTCTTGCGCTTCTCGGCCTTCGAACGCTCGGTCTCGCCCACAAACACTTTATCTGCCACTTTCGTGGTTTTGTATGTTCCGTCTTTGTAGAAGATGATGATGTCATCGATGTCAGAGCAGTTGCATACAAACTCATCCTTCTTGAGCGACGTACCCACAAATCCGTCTGTGCGGTTGATATACAGTTTCTGGTTGGCCTCGGCCACAGTTGCCGCCTGAATGGTGTCGAAATTGCGTATCTCGGTGAGACGCGGATGGTCGGCTCCATATTTGTTTTTGAGGTACGTGAACCACTCGGCCGTCACCTCCACCAGGTTGTTCAGGTCGTGTTCGATTTCTTCCAACTCAGCCTTGATGCGTGCGATGAGTTCGTCGGCCTTGTCTTTGTTGAACTTCAGGATGCGCTGCATCTTGATTTCGAGCAGACGCAACAGGTCGTCGCGTGTCACCTCGCGCACAAAATCTTTCTTGAACGGTTCGAGGCGTTCGTCGATATAGTTGAGGGCGGCATCGGTCGTTTCTGCATTTTCAAAAGGTTTTCCCTTGTAGATACGTTCCTCTATGAATATCTTCTCGAGCGAACAGAAATGCAGTTGCTCCAACAGTTCGTCCCGGCGTATCTCGAGTTCACGCTTGATGAGGTGTTTGGTGTAATCCACCGACCGGCGCAATACATCGCTCACCGTAAGGAACTGTGGCATACGGTCGTCGATCACACAGCAGTTTGGCGATATGCTTATCTCACAATCGGTAAATGCAAAGAGTGCGTCAATGGTCTTGTCCGACGACACCCCCGGCATGAGGTGTATAAGTATCTCGACACTGGCTGCGGTGTTGTCATCGACCTTGCGTGCCTTGATCTTTCCTTTCTCTATGGCTTTCAGTATGGAGTCGATGAGCGTGGTGGCAGTTTTGCCAAAAGGAATCTCGCGTATGACGAGCGTCTTGTTGTCTATCTTCTCTATCTTGGCACGTACACGCACCGACCCTCCACGCTGTCCGTCGTTGTATTTCGACACATCAATCGAACCCCCGGTAAGGAAGTCGGGGAAGAGTTGGAACGGCTGATTGTGCAGATAGCTCACGGCTGCATCACACAGTTCGTTGAAGTTATGTGGCAGAATCTTCGACGAAAGGCCCACGGCAATACCCTCTACACCCTGGGCAAGAAGCAACGGGAACTTGACAGGAAGCACAATCGGTTCTTTGTTCCGTCCGTCGTACGACAGTTTCCATTCCGTGGTCTTAGGGTTAAACACCACATCGTTAGCAAATTTCGACAGGCGTGCTTCTATATATCGGCCGGCAGCTGCATCGTCGCCGGTGAGTATGTTGCCCCAGTTACCCTGGCAGTCGATGAGCAGATCTTTCTGCCCCAACTGCACCAGAGCGTCTTTTATACTGGCATCACCGTGTGGGTGAAACTGCATGGTATGTCCCACGATGTTTGCCACCTTGTTGTATCGGCCGTCGTCCATGCGTTTCATGGAGTGCAGTATGCGGCGTTGCACAGGTTTCAGTCCGTCCATGATATGTGGCACGGCTCGCTCAAGTATCACGTAACTTGCATAATCGAGAAACCATGTCTGGTACATACCACTCAGATGGTGGGTGATACTGTCGGTCATCGTTGTCGGGTCGTAGTCGCTGTGTGGGGCTCCCTCTGTGAGGGGAGCATCATCAAGTGCGGCTTCCAATTCTTGGTCTTCTCCACCCTTTATTTCTTTAAAATCGTCGCTCATACTTATACAATTTGCCACAAAGATACAAAATAATTCCCATTTATCGTTTACTATTAACCAATTTTTCGTATCTTTGCCAGCAAAACATTTGAATAATCGTATGAAACGACTTTTCATATTAACAGCCATCATGGTTTTCTGTTGTGTCGTCAGCGCCAAGAAACCCATCAGGGACTTATTTCCCGACGGTAGCGAAATACCTGAATGGTTTCGCGACACGACCCACGTAGATATATCGGCCTTAGGACGTCAATATCGCATCACCGACTACGGAGTGCTGATGGATGGCCGCATATACACCCGTGAGTTACAAGCCCTCATCGACCGCATTGCTCAGGATGGCGGCGGTGTCATGGTCATTCCTTCGGGTACATTCATGAGCGGTGCACTGTTCTTCAAGCAGGGTACGCATCTGTATCTTGAGAAAGGAGCCGTGCTGCGTGGCTCGACCGACATCAGCGACTTCCCTGTCATGACCACCCGCATCGAAGGCGAGACATGCAAGTACTTCCCGGCCCTGGTCAATGCCGACCATCTCGACGGCTTCACCATATCGGGCCAAGGTACTATCGACGGCAACGGCCTACCCTACTGGAAGGCATTTTGGCTCCGTCGTTCGTGGAACCCTCAGTGTACCAACAAAGACGAACAACGGCCGAGACTTGTATATATATCCAACTGCAAAAACGTGCAGATAGAAAACGTGTCTTTACAAAACTCCCCGTTCTGGACAACACATTACTACAAATCCGAAAACGTAAAACTTCTCAACCTCCATATCACATCGCTCTACGAACCGGTACGTGCCCCATCGACCGATGCCATCGACATCGACGCCTGCCGCAACATGCTGGTGAAGGGTTGTTACATGTCGGTCGATGACGATGCCGTGGCCCTCAAAGGCGGCAAAGGTCCGTGGGCCGACGACCCGCAGCGTATGCCAGAGAACGGCGGTAACGAGAATATCATCATCGAAGACTGCGTGTTCGGTTTCTGCGCCAGCTGCGTCACCTGCGGCAGCGAGTCTATCTACGACCACAACATCGTGTTGCGACGCATACGTGTTGACCGCGCCACCAACCTGCTGTGGCTCAAGATGCGTCCCGACACACCGCAACACTACGAGTACATCACCGTGGAAGACATCACCGGCAATGCACAGAACTTCCTGCTCGTGCGTCCGTGGACTCAGTTCTACGACCTTAAAGACCGGCAAGACACACCGATGTCGTACAGCAACGACATAACGATGCGGCGCATCAATCTGGAGTGCAACACATTCTTCAACGTCACACCGCGCGAAGACCAATACCACCTGCGCAATTTCACATTCGAAGACTGCACCATAAAGGCACGCAATGTCAACTACCATCCTGAATATATCGAAGGACTCAAGGTAAAGAACGTGACGGTAAACGACAGCAGATTATAAGAAACGAAAGAATTAAAAAAAACATAGAAAACATGAAACGTAACATCGTAATCACCGGCGGAGCCGGATTCATCGGAAGCCATGTAGTCCGCCTCTTCGTCAACAAGTATCCGGAATACAACATCATCAACCTCGACAAGCTTACCTACGCAGGCAACCTTGCCAACCTGAAGGATGTCGAAGACCGGCCTAACTATAAGTTCGTGCGCATGGACATCTGCGACTTCGATGCATTCTACCAGTTGATGCAAGACGAACATATCGACGGCATCATACATCTTGCAGCCGAAAGTCATGTCGATCGCTCAATCAAAGACCCGTTCACCTTCGCCCGCACCAACGTGATGGGAACACTCACCCTGCTGCAAGCTGCCAAACTCTACTGGGAAAGCCTGCCAGAAGGATATGAAGGCAAACGCTTCTACCACATCTCGACCGACGAAGTGTATGGAGCACTTCAGATGGATCGTCCTGAAGGAATCGAACCACCGTTCACTACTACAGCATCGAGTGGCGAGCATCATCTGGCCTACGGCACCGACTTCTTCTACGAGACGACCAAGTACAACCCTCACTCGCCCTACTCTGCTTCCAAGGCATCGAGCGACCACTTCGTACGCGCATTCCACGACACCTACGGAATGCCTACCATCGTGACCAACTGCTCCAACAACTATGGTCCTTACCAGTTCCCTGAGAAACTCATTCCTCTATTCATAAACAACATACGCCACCGTCGTCCGCTGCCTGTATATGGCAAAGGTGAGAACGTGCGCGACTGGCTCTTCGTCGAAGACCACGCACGTGCCATCGACACCATCTTCCACAACGGCAAGATAGCCGAGACCTATAACATAGGTGGATTCAACGAATGGAAGAACATCGACATCATCAAGGTTGTCATCAAGACCGTTGACCGCCTGCTCGGACGTCCCGAAGGGGCCGATCTCGACCTCATCACCTACGTCACCGACCGCCTCGGCCACGATGCACGTTATGCCATCGACTCCACCAAGCTGCAACGCGAACTGGGTTGGGAACCGAGCCTGCAGTTCGAGGAAGGCATCGAACGTACAGTGCGCTGGTATCTCGACAATCAGGAGTGGATGGATAACATCACAAGCGGCGACTACGAACGCTACTACGACGAGATGTACAAGAACCGATAAGTGCAACACCACACAAATGGATGCCACATCATCTTTTATAACAATACTAACAACTTTAATACTGTAACAACATGCAATTACAACGAATTCCCTTATTGCTATTTGCTGCCATAGTGCTGTCGGTAGCATCGTGCGTAGACGACGACTACGACCTGAGCGACATTGATACTACAGCAAGTTTCGATGTCAAGGACCTTACGTTACCTATCAACATCGAATCGGTGTTGCTGAAGACTGTCATTGACATCCCTGACAGTAGTAAGATAAAAGATGCAAACGGCATCTATGCCCTTATCGAGGAAGGTGACTTCGAATCCACACAGATTCATGTCAAGGACTTCACCATTGCTGCGCCACATATCAACCCTATAAATGAAAGCATGGACTTCAGCATTTATACGGGTTCGAAATCGCGCAAGGCCGGCGATGCTGGCGACTATGTTGCCTACTACTCATTGGAAGAGTCAACGACTTCATTCCAGACCAGTGCCAGCAACATCGATGCTTCCATAATCAGTCTCGACAAAATGAAAGGCAATGCTGTCATCTCACTTTCAATCAACATCAACAACCTGGACAACCTCATCCGTACATTCCGCTTCACCGACTTCAAGCTGATAATACCAAAAGGTCTTGTCTTCACCGACATCAGAAGCAATGCCGGCACCATCAGCCTCGACTGCTACGACCCTGCAACCGGTATGCTCGACTTGTCTGAACACGAACTGCAGAGCAATGGCAACACGCTGACACTCTCTCTCACCATCAGCGGCATCGATGCAGCACCGGCTGGCATCGTCCTCACCGACGGAGCCATCAGCTTCAAGGGTGAATGCAAGCTCATCTCGGGTCAGTTGTCAATCCATCTGGCCGATATCAACACCAACGTGGCTGTGACCGACCTGCCAAGCGAGGCTGGTTACACGTTTGCTCCGTCATTGTCCGACATCCGCGTGACACATTTCTCGGGAAGCATCAAGTACGACATCACAGGCATCGACATCGACCCTGTCAAGATAACCGGACTGCCCGACTTCCTCAAGCAAGAAGGCACACGTCTCACCATAAGCAATCCACAGGTATATCTCTCGCTCAACAACCCACTCATCGAACAGGGCTACAACCTCATGGCTCAAACCAGTATCAACCTCACATCACATTGGAGTGATGCCACAAGCCGCAGCTTCACGCTCGACGACGGACAGATGATTCGTGCCACTTCGGCAAAGAACACGTTCCTGCTCTCACCGTCAGTGCCTGAGACATACTACGGTTCCTACACCAACCCTACCCACGTGGGCTTCAGCCAACTGAGCGAGGTAATCAACGGCAACGGCATTCCACACACCATCGACATCGACATCGTCGATCCGCAGATACCGGCTCAGCCTGTCACCGACTTTGCATTGGGCACCGACCTCAACCCGGTAGTAGGTTCATACACACTCTACGCACCATTGGCTCTGGGCGAGGGCTCACGCATCACCTATACCGACTCAATCGACGGTTGGCTGACCAAAGACGATGGCAGCATAGACGAAGACCTCGACA
>CAMHPM010000054.1 GCA_946187025.1 uncultured Prevotellaceae bacterium | reverse complement strand
TGTTTCCACACATCTGCACAGCCTATTATATATTATATATTCTCAATTATATATTATATATTTACAGCCTATTATATATTCTCAATTATATATTATATATTTATTATGGCTATCAGTTCATAACAGCAAAGTAGTCAACAATACCCACCAGGTGGTTTGCCTTGTCCATCACAAGCAACGAGTGTATCTTGTTCTTCTGGAACATGGCTTGAATCTGCGTGAGCCGCGCCTCAGGGTTGATGGTCTTCGGAGTTTTGGTCATAGCCTCCGAAACAGCAATATTCATGAAGTTAGACTTCGACCCCTCGACCGCACGGCGAATGTCGCCATCAGTGATGAGGCCTAGCAGACGGTCGCCCTCCATCACGATTCCGACACCAAGCTTACCGTTACTTATCGAAATGAGTGCATCAATCAACTTCATATCAGGTGGAATGATAGGCAGATTCTCTGTGTACATCACATCCTTCACCCTGGTCACCAACTTCTTACCAAGCGAACCGCCAGGATGGAACTTGGCAAAGTCACGAGCCTTGAAGTGGCGCATCTCAATCAACACACACGCAATTGCATCGCCCATAGCAATTGCAGCCGTGGTAGATGAGGTCGGCGCAAGGTTGAGCGGACAAGCCTCACGCTCTACACTAACATTTATGTTATGAGTGGAATGGCGTGCAAGGAGCGAATCGGGATTACCAGTCATACTTATAATCGGCAAATGGCACTCGTCGAGAAATGCAGCCATACGGAGTATTTCATCAGAGTTGCCCGAATTGGAAATAAGTACAGCCACATCGTTGTCGGTAAACATACCTAAGTCGCCATGCAAGGCATCGAGCGGATTGACATAAAACGCCGGAGTACCGGTACTGGCCAGTGTGGCTGCTATCTTTGCAGCAACATGTCCCGACTTACCTACCCCCGACATCACTACATGGCCGGTGCAATTATACAAGAGGTTTATAGCTCCTTCAAACTCGCTGTCGATAGTAGGAATGAGATCGAGCAAAGCCTGTGACTCGTCGCGCAGACACTGCGCTGCTATGTTTCGTATATTCATATAATCAATCAATAAGTGAAGTCACAACCGACTCCAGGTCTTTTAAGTACAACATGTTGGGTCCATCGCTCAATGCAACTTCCGGATTGGGATGCACCTCGAAGAAATATCCGTTTGCGCCAAATGCCTTGGCTGCGAGAGCCATAGCTGGCACAAACTCCCGATTACCTCCGGTCTTTCCGCCGGCAGCACCCGGGCGCTGAACAGAGTGTGTACAATCCATGATGACTGTATCAGTGTATCGTTTCATGTCGGATATGTTTCGGAAATCTACGACCAGATTATTGTATCCATATATGTTGCCGCGCTCGGTGAGCCACACTTTCTGGTTACCACTCTCGCGCACCTTGTCTGCCGGATATTTCATATCGTCTCCGCTCAGGAACTGTGCTTTCTTTATGTTCACCGTCTTGCCCGTTCGTGCTGCCGCAACAAGCAGGTCGGTCTGTCGGCAGAGGAATGCCGGTATCTGCAACACATCGGCTACTTCGGCCACTGGAGCTGCCTGATAAGCCTCGTGTATGTCGGTGAGGATGCGCAAGCCGTACTTCGACTTTATGTCGGCAAGCATTTGCAAGCCTCGCTCCATGCCTGGCCCGCGATAAGAGTGTATAGATGTGCGGTTTGCCTTGTCAAACGATGCCTTAAATATGATGTCGGTACCATGACTGGCATTTATCTGCACCAAGTGGCGTGCAACCTCATCGAGCACTTCCATGCTTTCAATCACACATGGTCCGGCAATTATAATTGTTTCATGTTTCATAGCTATCATCAGCTTTCGATTTCTTTTTGGGTGAATGTAAGCACAAACTCGTCAAACACCTTATATAATATAGTATATGTTTCATCTTCCTTGAGGTCGTCGAGTTGCATCTGTCCCTCATATTGTGTCTCGTCAAACGGCTGTATTCTCAGCTCTTCCTTGAAATCAACACCCTGACGGCCTATAGCCTTATAGGCAGCTTCTTTTGCCGACCAATGCAGCAGGAGTCCGACGAGCGAATCAGCCATCTCATCGTCGCGCACAAACCGGCTTCTGACACGCTCCACACGTGGAGCAACAGTATGTTCAATCTGTTCCACATCAATGCCCACACATTTTGTTTCCGACAAAGCGACCGCTACATATCCACGTGTGTGGGATATGCTTATATGAAGTCCCTCATAGTCGGGCAGACGTGGTGCACCTTCGTCGGTGTATTCTATATGTACCTGCCGGCCGAGCATTGCACAAAGCAACACCCTCACTGCAGTCCATTCCATGATACGCCCTTCGGAACGGAACTGAGCCTCAGCCTCGGTCTGCACTGTCTCGGCATCGGGCAACAATCCCAGTAGGTCTTCGTAGTCTTCGGTGACATGCCACACGGCCACTCGCGCATCGGCTATTTGTCGGTCAAAATATATCATCAGAATGGTACGTCTTCGTTTACTATTGCCGGAGCAGATTCTGCAGGGGAAATCGGAGAGCCAGGAGCATTCGAGGTACTCTGTACACCTTGCATATATGAAACGCCCTGTGAGCCCTGCATATTTGAAACGCCCTGTGAGCCCTGCACATTTGAAACGCCCTGTGCTCCTTTGGGGGTAAGCATCTCCATGTTGCTTACCATTATTTCCACTACGGTGCGATGAATTCCCTGCCGGTCATCAAAACTACGGCTCTGTAGTTTTCCCTCGACATAGAGTTTGTCGCCCTTGTGTACGTATCGTTCCACGGTCTCAGCCAGTTTGTCCCAGAAGATGAGGCTGTGCCACTCCGAGCGTTCCGGCACCTGGGTGCCGTCGCGCATAGTGTAAGCACGGTCGGTTGTTGCCAACCTCACCGATGCCACACATATTCCTGTGTTGAGATAGCGCACTGTGGGTTCCTGCCCCACATTGCCTATAAGCATTACTCTATTTAGTGACATTAGATTGTCGTTGTTTTGTTTAACAGATAATAATCAAGTATCACCATCGCAGCCATCGACTCCACAATAGGTACGGCACGTGTCAGCACACATGGGTCGTGACGTCCCTTTGCAGTGAATGCCACCTCGTTTCCGTCTTTGTCGATGGTATTTTGCTGGCGCATTATTGTAGGCACTGGTTTGAACAGCACTCTGAAACGGATATCCTCGCCATTGCTGATTCCGCCCTGTATGCCACCGCTATGATTGGTGCGTGTATGGACCTGTCCGCCGTCTATACAGAATTCATCGTTCATCTGCGACCCCGTCTGCCCCACTCCATCGAATCCATCCCCGAGGTCGAATCCCTTGGCTGCATTGATCGACATCATTGCGCCGGCCAGTGCAGCATTGAGCTTGCCGAATACGGGTTCGCCCAGCCCTACAGGACAATGCGATACCACACCAGCTATTATGCCTCCGATGCTGTCGCCCTCAGCTCTCACCCTACTTACAATCTCCTCCATCTGTGCCTCTCTTTCGGCTGGAGAACCTGTAAGCAAGTGGTTGCCGACCTGTACTACATGTGCTTCGACATTGATGCCCAGCTGCCTGAGCGCAAGTTTTGCAAAGGCTCCGCCTACAACCCGACAAAGTGTCTCGCGGGCCGATGTGCGTCCACCGCCACGATAGTCGCGCACTCCATATTTCATTTGATATGTATAGTCGGCATGTGACGGGCGATATAGATCCTTTATCGAATCATAGTCGGCAGAGTGATGGTCGGCATTTCTTACGATGAATCCTATAGGAGTGCCAGTAGTCAGTCCTTCGAATACTCCCGAAAGCAGTTCCACACGATCAGCCTCGTTGCGTGCTGTGGTCAGCTTTCCCTGTCCGGGTCTGCGTCGGTCCAGTTCCGATTGTATGAAGTCTGTATCTACAGCAATGCCCGCAGGCATTCCGTCAATCACACCGCCGAGTGCCGGCCCGTGGCTTTCGCCGAATGTGGTGAGTCTGTATATGTTTCCGAATGTATTCACCGATGTTCTGTCAATTGTTTTTGTTATTAGTTGCAGCCACAGCCACTACCGCAGCTACCACAGCCGCCTTCATTATCGTCACAACAGCCGCCGCCACAACCTTGGCAGCCACCGCCACATCCGCCACCACTGAGCATGTTGATCATCTCAGTGATCTCCTGATTAGAGGCTTCGCGATGTGTCACTACAGTACCGACGAAATGCAAATCCTCGCCAGCACGCGGGTGGTTGAGGTCGATAGTAACAGCGTCGTCCTTCACCTCGATTACCACTCCGTTGAACCTGCTGCCATCTTCGCCTTGCAGCGGAATGATATTACCTTCATAGATATGCTTCGAGTCGAACTTGCCATTTGTCATGAAAGCCGACTTTGGCATGTCGAACATCAGTTCGTCGTCAACCTTTCCGTATGCGTCGTCACATGGTATAACGAAGTCGAATGTATCGCCAGCTTTCAGCGGGTCGATGGCTTTCTCGAAAGCAGGCAACACACAACCGAGGTTGCTGATGAACATAAACGGATGTTCGGCCTGGCATTCTTCCACCAGTTCTTCGTTTGTATCTTCACTGTCGCTCACATAGAGTTTATATGCGACGGTGATATAATTGTTTTTTACTGCCATAATCTAAAAAAAACGTTTGTTTGCAATAAATTCCTTGCAAATATACGAATAATTGCGGAGGAATCACTAATTTTGCACGAAAATTAACATTGATATACACAAAAGAGGACGATTATCAACCATGAATAAGTATTTTATTACAACAATTGCAGCAATCATCATGTTCGGTTGCCAGCAGCACACCGGCAGCAACACTCAGTCGGAGACCAAGCAATCGGAGGCTTCATCCGATGTGGCTGTCGAATCTCAATCTGTGATAAAGAAACAAGTTCCATATATCGGCGACTTCTTCCAAATCACCAACATGAGCGATTTCGACATCGAATTCACCCAAGGTGACTACGATGTAGTGATAGAGGCGCCAGCCACTATAGCCAACATCCTCCGTACATCGTTCGATTGCGGCATCATCACATTCAGTCAGCTCGAAGAGGCCCGCCACACCACCTACAACACCTCTCTCTCCCAAAGCATCGGCACCATCCATGTGTCGTGCCCCGACCTGCAGGTCGTTGCAGTGTGTGGTAAGGGAAACTTTCGCACAACAAGCCCCATCCATTCCTCCTCGCTTCACATTGGTTTGCTTTCGACAGCCAACATAAGCCTCGACAGCGTTGTGTGCGACGATTTCTTCAAATACGAAACCAGTAACGACGGCAATGCGACCTTCAGTTATGTGCAGACGGGTGGCGATGCAACCTTGCTTCCCAACAACAACGGACTCACTTCGGCCCACATCAATGCGAAGGGGGCTTTGTATGTGAACACTGGCGGTAACGGACAGAACACCATCACTGCTCATGCCCGCACGGCCGATATCGGAACGATGGATGCCAGCACATGTACCCTCACCCTCGATGCCGACTCATTGCATCTCTTTGCATTGGGCGAGAGCACCGTCTGTCTGAACGGCGATATCCGCAATAAAGAGATAAAACAAAGCAAAAACGCTACGGTGACAGAAAGATAGCACCCCAAGCATATACCATCACCGGCACCAGCCATATCTGAACAACGGCTTTACAATCCAATCCACCCATCTACATGACACGCATTCTACAAACAGTTGTCTTCATCTTCACGTTTGCTGTGGCACACACCACCAGCACTTTTGCACAGAAGCCCAGTCAACCGGCATCGGTTGCAACCACCGAAGCCGGCTATTTCTGCAATCCGCCACTACCCTACCTGCCCTACAAGCTCGACATCCTGTTTATAGGCAACTCGTTTTCCATCGACACCAGCACAGCCTTGCCGTCAATACTCCGTTCACTCGGACTTTCAACGGTAAGTGTATATGTGCTCTACAAGGGTGGCTGCTCCATGCGCCAGCACTACGAGTATTTCCTGTCCGACGAACCTGTGTATGAGTTGTGGCGATACACTCAGGAAGGCGAGAAACGCCTTGAATCGAAGACCACCATACGTGATGTCATGAAACGCTATTCCTACGAGGTTGTGGTGTTTCAGCAGTACTCGCTCGAATCGGGTCAGTATTCCACCTACGAGCCTTATCTTGCAAAACTAATCCAAGCTTATAAGATAACGACAACATCGCCACGCACCACCTTTGCATTCAATCAGACATGGGCTTACTCTTCGCGCCACAAAGACCTGAAAAACTATGGCAGCCAGACCGATATGTGGCAGCAGATATGCGAGGCGACACGTGCCATGAAGAGTCATTCGGGTATCGATGTCATCATTCCTTGCGGCACAGCTGTGCAAAATGCACGCAGTCTGACAACTATCGCCACTTCCAACGAATGGACGCGCGACAACCAGCACATCAGCCTCTACCAAGGCCGCTATCTGCTTGCATGTACCTTTTTCGAGGCTGTCATCGCACCGTGCCTCAATGTGAGTATAACCGACGACCGCACCGTTTACGGCAAATCGGGTTCAGAGGTGGTGGACGAATCCAACCGCCGTGCCATACAAGACTGTGCACGGTTGGCTGTTGCCAACAACTACAACGTAAGCGAGTTCGTCGGCTTTGATATAAACAAAAAATAAATAGGGAGAGAACCCACTATTCAAATCGCATAGTACGGGCCGGACGGCTTATTCCCATGAGATAAGACGAGCCGAATATCACAACCGACGATATAGCCAGTGTGATGATATTGACGGCAATGATGAGAATCCAGTTGAAACGGATTGGGACTGAGTCGATATAATAGACCGATGCATCAAGACTCACCAGGTGGAACCGGCTCTGCAGCCAGCATAAAGCAAGTCCGATGATATTGCCCCATATCATGCCCCGTCCCACAAGCATGATTGCAAAATCGACAAACACCTTTCTCACCGCATTGTTTGTAGCTCCGAGGGCTTTGAGCACACCTATCATCTGTATGCGTTCGAGCATTATTATGAGCAGTCCTGATGCTACGGTGAACGATGCCACACATATCATCAGCACAAGTATCATTATAACATTCACATCAAGTACCCCCAGCCACGAGAAGATGTTGGGAGCCAGTTCGCGTATGTTGAACACGCCGTAAGTGCATCCTGCCCCGTCGATGGTGTGCCCCACCTGCTCGAGCAGACAGTCGGTCACTGCATCCAGATGGTCGAAATCGGTGAGCTGTACCTCAAACCCACTCGACTGGTCGGCATCCCAGCCGTTGAGCTTGCGTATAGTGTATATGTCGGTTAATACCACACTGCGGTCGTATTCGCTCAAGTTTGTTTCAAAGATGCCGCACACCGTAAATCGTCGTGCACGCATGTCGTCGTTTCCCACAAAATAAGCAAACACCCTGTCGCCCACACTGAGTCCCAGGTCGTCAGCCGTACGGCGCGATATCATCAAATCGTTCGACGCCTCTGTGCTGCTGAATCGTGGCAGCCGGCCATCGACTATATATGATGCAAAGAATGTCGTGTCATAATCTTCACCCGCACCCTTAAACTGAAGTCCGAGGAAATCATCGTCGGTCTTCAGCATTCCCATCTTTATGGCATATCGCTGTACATGAGATATAGGCGACGCTACACCACCCGGCAGCAAATCGTCGGCCGAGTGGGCCACAACCTGCTCCAAGCTGTCGGTCGTGAGTATCGGCATACGCTGCATATACTGGTCCTGAGTGAGGCTGACGACCTGTATGTGCGAGCCGAATCCGATGACCTTGCTTGCAACCTCGTGCTTGAAACCCATGACCACACAGATGCTCACAATCATAACAGCCAGGCCTGTCACAATGCCGGCAAGGGCAATGCGAATAGCTGGTTGCGACACGGCATGACTGCTGTCGCGACCCGAGTAAATACGGCGTGCTATGAATAGTGGGAAGTTCATGCGTTTCGCACAAATTTGTTCAGAGTTAAAGGGACGAAGGATGCCGCGTGGCTAATCTTCAATCTTTAATCTTCCCGGATATGCTTCCAGTGCTTTTTTCAACACAACCAGGGCTTGTGCCAGGTCTTCCTTCTTCAGCACGTAGGCAATACGCACCTCGTTGCGGCCTGAACCCGGAGTGGTGTAGAATCCGGCAGCCGGAGCCATCATGACCGTTGCTCCCTCGTAGCTGAACTCGGTCAGACACCATGCGCAGAACTTCTCGCTGTCGTCAACAGGCAGCTTGGCCACTGTGTAGAATGCACCCATCGGGATAGGCGAATAGACGCCTGGAATGCGATTGAGCCCGTCGATGAGGCACTTACGGCGTTCCACATATTCGTCATACACGTCGCGCAGGTAGTTCTCCTCGACATCGAGCGATGCCTCGGCCACAATCTGTCCGATGAGCGGCGGACTCAGTCGTGCCTGGCAGAACTTCATCACAGCCTGGCGCACTTCCTTGTTTTTGGTGATCAGGGCACCGATACGTATTCCGCACTCGCTGTAACGCTTCGATACCGAGTCGATGAGCACCACGTTCTGTTCGATACCCTCCAGATGGCAAGCCGAGATGT
>CAMHPM010000053.1 GCA_946187025.1 uncultured Prevotellaceae bacterium | reverse complement strand
CCCTTGCATCATCTCGCGGTAGGCCAGCTTGCCTATGGTGGTGGTCTTGCCCACACCGTTTACTCCCACAACCAGTATGACGTATGGTCCGTCGTGGCTGGCACCGATGTCGAAGCCCTCGGTATCGGCCGTGCCGCTCTCGGTGAGCAGGGCTGCTATCTCGTCGCGCAGTATGCCGTTGAGTTCGGTGGTGTTCACGTATTTGTCGCGAGCCACACGAGCCTCGATGCGCTCAATGATTCTGAGGGTGGTATCTACGCCTACATCGCTCGTCACCAGCACTTCCTCCAGATTGTCGAGCACCTCGTCGTCAACCTTCGACTTGCCGGCAACGGCACGGGCTATCTTGCCAAACATGCTTTCTTTCGTCTTGGCAAGCCCGTCGTCGAGGGTCTCCTTCTGTTTCTTGCTTCCGAAAAAACTGAAAAATCCCATCTTTTGTTTACTCTTTGCTTAGTTTCTGATTTGCAAAGTTACGAAAAAAATCACAATTTCGCACCTTCATAACAAAGAAATCGACCTCATTCGCAACTTTTGCCGCCCGCCGGCCGTCGTTTTTCACAGTAGGAAGAAAAAAAAGACTGCGCACTCGCAGGCCTGAGACTCCGCACTCGCAGGGCCGAGACTGCGCACTCGCGAGGCCGAGACTGCGCACTCGCGGGGCCGAGACTGCGCACTCGCAGAAACTATTTTCGACAGCAACATGCAATTTTATGTGTTTTGTTTTGCTCATGTCAATATTTGTAGCTATCTTTGCATGTTAAATCAGTCGCGCGCGCACGTCATATATAAAAGGTTGACGCAACCGGCGCCCACATCAAGACCACCAACAAGACCGACAATGGACAAAGCAGGAAAGCGATCGCCAAAGGAACTTGGCACCCGACCCGTGAGACAGCTACTGATGCAGTATGCCGTCCCGGCCGTCGTGTCGATGCTTGCCGCGTCGGCCTACAACATCGTTGACCGAGCCTTCCTAGGACAGAACGTAGGCGCACTGGCCATCGCCGGCCTCGCCATCACATTCCCCATCATGAACCTGTCGGCCGCATTCGGCGCCATGATAGGAGCAGGCGGCTCCACCCTGCTGAGCATCAAGCTGGGACAGCGCGACTACGACACAGCCGAGCGCGTGCTGGGCAACGTGGTGAGCCTCAACATAGTGGTGGGCGCAATATTCGCCATAGTGGCAATAGCATTCATCGACCCCATACTCGAATTCTTCGGAGCAAGCCCCGACACGATAGTCTATGCCCGCGACTACATGCTCATCATCCTCTACGGCAACATCATAAACCACCTCAACCACGGACTGGTGAACATGCTGCGCGTGGCAGGACACCCCAACAAAGCCATGATATCGGTAGTGGGCGGAGTGAGCATCAACGTAGTGATCGACTACATCTTCATCTACCACCTGCAACTGGGCATAGCAGGAGCAGCATGGGCCACAGTGCTGTCGCAGACCATCGGCCTGGCATACCTCGTGTGGGCCCTATGCAACCGTAACGACCTCATACGCCTGCGCAGCGGAATCTACGCCATGCGCCGGCGCATAGTGAAAAACATATTCGCAATAGGCATATCACCATTCTGCATACAGCTATGCGCCTGCATCGTGGTGATACTCATAAACCGAGGGCTGAAAACCCACGGCGGCGACCTGGCAATAGGAGCCTACGGAATTGTAAACAGCATCACCTTCATGTTCATCATGATCGTGATGGGAATAACCCAGGGAATGCAGCCCATCGCCGGCTACAACTACGGAGCACAGCAATACGAGCGAGTGACACAAGTGCTGCGCTACGCCATCGTCTATTCCACGATAGTGATGCTCATGAGCTTCGTCCTGTGCGAGTTCTTCCCACACATCCCAATCGTGATATTCACCGACGACGCCGAGACCACCCGCCTGGCCATCGAAGGCATGAGGGTCATACAGATACTGTCGCCACTGGTGGGATTCCAAATCGTAGTCGGCAACTTCTTCCAGAGCATCGGCATGGCACGCAAAAGCATATTCCTGTCGCTCAGCCGCCAGCTGCTCTTCCTCGTCCCGCTGCTGCTCATCCTGCCACACTACTTCGGCACAGTGGGCGTGTGGGCCAGCATCACAGTGGCCGACGGACTGTCAATCATCGTCTCGGGCACCATGCTGTGGTACTTCTACCGCCACGGAGCATTCAAGAACCAAACAGATATAGACATGTAACAAACATCAAAACATAATAGATTATGGAGAACTACGTTATCACAATCGGCCGCGAACTTGGCAGCGGCGGCAAGCACATCGGAGAAATCATGGCACAGGCACTCGGCGTGTCGCTCTACGACAACCGGCTCATCACCATCGCAGCACAAGAAAGCGGCATCAACCCCGCACTGTTTGAGAAAGCCGACGAAGTGGCAAACAAAGGACTGGGAACATCAGTGGTAAGAGCAATCACATCACCATTCCAGTCGGTAGGCAACTTCTACGACAACACACTCAGCAACGAGGCACTCTTCAAAGTGCAGACCGACGTCATCAACCAAAAGGCTGAGACCGAAAGCTGCATCATCGTCGGACGCTGCGCCGACTACATACTGCGCAACCACCCACGCCACCTCAACATCTTCGTGCGTGCAAACTACGACGACCGCGTCAAGTTCATCTGCGACCGCGACAACCTCACACCAGCCAAAGCACGGCAGCTGATCGACAAGACCGACAACCAGCGCAGCGAATACCACGACTTCTACTGCGAAACCAACTGGGGCGACAGCCGCGCATACGACATATGCGTCAACAGCTCCCTGCTCGGACTCGAAGGCACAGCACAGTTCCTGCTCGACTTACCTCAAAATCTGATAGAGCTCAGAAAACCAGTAGAACCACGAGAGCTCAGAGAACCACAAGAGTTCCGAGAGCTCCGGAAACTCAGAGAACACACCAAAACAACAAAAAAAAGATTGTATTTTTAGGATAACAGAAAAGATGAACTGGTTGACAGAACTCTTTACCAACGGGCAGTCAGTAGCACACATCGTGATGCTCTATTCGCTCGTTATCGCACTCGGCGTGCTGCTCGGCAAACTGAAAGTGGGCGGCATATCACTGGGTGTGACCTTTGTACTGTTCGTAGGAATCGTAGCCGGACACATACTCAACACACAACACATCGCCGAAAACTCAATGGTGATGAACTTCATACAAGACTTCGGACTCATACTCTTCGTCTATGCAATAGGACTGCAAGTAGGTCCGTCGTTCTTCACATCATTCAAGCAAGGCGGCATAAAGATGAACATCATCGCAACCGGCATCATTGCGCTCAACATAGCCGTGATGCTCGTGCTCTACTACGCATTCTGCGACACCGCCGACCCACAGTCGCTGCCAATGATGGTAGGAGTGCTGTGCGGAGCAGTGACCAACACACCGGGACTCGGTGCAGCAGGAGCAGCGCTCGAGCAAATAGGCCCCGACAAACTCGGAGGCACCATACCGACAATAGCCAACGGATACGCATGTGCATACCCACTCGGAGTAATAGGCATCATCATGAGCATCATACTCATACGCGTGTTCTTCAAAATCAACATGAAACACGAAAGCGATGACTACAACTCGATGCAAAGCAAACAAGCAGCAGTGAAGCCACACATCATGAGCATCGAAGTGGCAAACCCCTCGATAAGCGGCAAGTCGATAATGCAAATACGACAATACGCAGTGCGCGACTTCGTATGCACACGATGCCTGCACGACGGACACGTCACACTGCCAAACAAAGACACACTGCTCTATCAAGGCGACCGCCTCTGCATCGTGTGTGCCGAAGAAGACGCCGAGGCAATAACCGCATTCATAGGCAAGACAGTTAACGTGAACTGGGAAAAACAAGACACGCCGATGATGTCGAAACAACTGCTCGTGACACGCGACAAAGTAAACGGCAAGACACTCGGAAGCCTGCACCCAAGCAGCATATACGGAGTCAACGTGTCGAGAATATTCCGCTCGGGCATCGAACTCTTTGCCAACCCCAACATGACACTACAGGTAGGCGACAAACTCGTGGTAGTAGGACCCGAAGACGCAATACAACTATTTGCAAACAAGATAGGAAACCACCGCTCACGACTCGACAAGCCAAACCTCGTGACAATATTCATCGGTATATTCGTCGGCATAATCTTCGGCAGCCTGCCGTTAAGCATACCGGGAATGTCAATGCCAGTGAAACTGGGCCTGGCCGGCGGACCGCTCATCATAGCCATACTCGTGGGACGATTCGGATTCAAGCTCAAACTCGTGGCATACACATCGAGCAGCGCATCGCAGATGATTCGCGACATCGGACTCGTGCTCTTCCTTGCAAGCGTCGGAATCAAAGCAGGAGGAAACTTCGTGGAAACCGTGATGAACGGAGGACTCATGTACGTGCTCTACGGATTCATCATCACCACACTGCCACTCATCATCATGGGTTGCGTAGCACGAATATACTATAAAGAAAACTACCTGCTGCTCATGGGAATAATGGCAGGAGCCACAACCGACCCGCCGGCACTGGCCTACACCACGCAAACAGCCAACAACGACATCCCGTCGATAGGATACTCAACAGTATATCCATTGTCGATGTTCCTGCGAATCGTAACAGCACAAGTAATAATACTAATGCTATGTTCATAATACTCGCATTCATCCAAGGACTGCTCGTAGCCCTTAACCCATGCCAGATTGCAATCAACATATCGGCACTGACCTACCTCAGCGAGCGAAGCAACAGCACAAAAGAACTGCAACAGAAAGCCCTGCTCTACACCACAGGGCGCGTTGCAACCTACACACTGCTTGCCTTTGCACTGATGATCGTATGGGAGAAAGGCACAGCAACCGAGAGCATACGCAACATACTAAGCCGAGGAGAAGACCTACTGCCATATCTGATGATAATAATAGGAGCATTCATGCTCTACCGGGTGTTCCGCCATCACGAACATCACGGCGACGAATGCCACAACTGCGGACAGACAATACGTCGCAACGGACCATCAGGAGCATTAGTGCTGGGACTGATGCTGGCATTTGCCTTCTGTCCTGAAAGCGCCGTGATATACTTCGGAATGATGGTGCCATTGGCTGTGACCAACACCCTGGGAGTACTCGCACCGCTCGCTTTCGCCATCGCATCGGTCATACCAGTGCTCCTCATGGCACACCTCATGACCAAAGCCAACAAGCAAGTAAAAGCATTCGCACTGAGGTTCAAGCACTTCCAGCAAATAGTAAATGCCATCGTAGGCACAGCATTCATTGTTGCAGCAATCATATTGATAGTAAATTGAAACACATCATACGGGATGAAACGCATAGGACTCTTATCTGACACCCACGGATACTGGGACGACCGCTATGCCAAACACTTCGAGCAATGTGACGAGATATGGCATGCAGGCGACATCGGAACACTTGAAGTAGCAAACAGGCTGGCCGAGCTACGACCATTGAGAGCCGTGTATGGCAACATAGACGGGGGCGATATACGCATGACATTCAGCGAGAAATACCGTTTCAAATGTGAAGAAGTGGAGGTACTGATGAAACACATCGGCGGATACCCCGGGAACTACGACCCATCGATACGAGGCAGCATCTATGCACGGCCGCCAAAACTCTTCATATCAGGACACAGCCACATACTGAAAGTGATGTACGACAAGACACTCGGCCTGCTACACATCAACCCCGGAGCAGCAGGAGTATATGGCTTCCATAAAGTGCGCACACTCGTAAGATTCGTAATCGACGGGGCAGACATTCGCGACCTCGAAGTCATAGAACTGGCCGAACGGAAGAGATAAAATACGGAACGACAAGCAAGAAAATACGGAACGACAAATCAACAAACCGACCGACATGAGCGAAAACAGGCAGATACACAACCACGAAGACAAGTCGGGCAGCGAAATGCTGTCTGAGATAATGCGCCTGTTGCTCAAGTTGCTGCTCATGCTCATCACCAAGGTACTACGTTTCATCATCAAGGTCGTGCGTTTCCTGTTCCGGCTGCTGAAGATGCTGCTGCAAGCATGTGCCGACTATTGGAACGACAACAGCACCCAGGAGAAAATACGCATGGGACGCCGTTGGTGCCGAGATGCCATGCAGACGGCATTGCAATGGAGCGTGATTGCATTTCATGCCCTGTGCAGATGGAGCATAATTGCCTTAAAGGCCACCGGCCGCGGCATGGTATGGACGGCAAAAGCCATAGTGCGAGGCATAATACACTTGCGGCCAACCATCATACTGACAGGGCGCATGATTGCCAAAGGGCTGAAAGCCACGTGGCGCGGCATGGTATGGAGCGCACGTATGTTGAAGACATATGCGCTGCGGAGGAAGCGTGCATATCAGGCATTCAGGCAGAACAAAGGTTTCAAGGGACTGCTGCTCGACATCAAGAACCATCTGCAACGACGCATCAACGACTATATGGACGAAGGTCAGGAGGACAAAGAGAGTGATGCCATGAGCTATAGCGAATACATAACCGACGAGATAGGCGATGACAACAAGACCCGTTCCATAGGAAAGAAAATATATACAGGAATGAACAAACTATTCGACGACAACGACTGACATGGGAAAAGCAGACACATACACTGGCACAAAAACTGCAAATGGTGGAATAGCATTCATCATTCTGCTTGCAGCAATGCTGTTCTCAGCCACGAGCGCACATGCCGTGTTAAAGGAAAAAGACTTGGCACAGACACTGAGTGTGCTGCGACTGGAGCTGGAACAAAGCTATCACGAGCAGAAATCGCTCATGTTGAGATACGAACAGCAGAGTGCATCTCAGCATAAGCAACTGATATCGTACATGAAGCGCAGTGAGCAGATTGGCCTCATGCTGTATTCGCAGAAGAGCGATTTCACCTTCGATGTGGCATACGCCTGCAACGAAGCAGCCACACTCTACAAGCAGCTGAACAAGACAAACATACCATACGACCGCATACGCAGCCGAATGATGAGCGAGATAGCGAGATACGACAGCCTCATCATATCGCTCAAGGAGCTGCCGCCTGCAGTTGAGAGCGGAAACAAGACCACTACAAACGACTCGATAAACATCAAACTGACTGAGATTGAAGACAATCTTATTGGCACTACCCGTGCCACCAAGCCGTTTATCCTGGCCAAAAGTGAGCAGAAAGACCGCGAGATGTGTCTCATCTATGCAAAGGCTCTGAGGAACAATCTGGTGCGTATGCTCAACTCCATTGATGAGGATCAGCAGTATTACTCGCTCGTGAGCGACAAGGTCAGCAAGCTGTACAACTACTCGCAAAACAAGTATAAGGACATCCAGAACAACCTGATTCAGAATGTAGGCAACAACTACTTCAACGTGTTGCGCGCACTGCCGCAACAGATTCAGCACGCGCGTCGCGACTATGAAGACAAGTACCGCTCGTTTGGTTCGACTGGCAAGCGCTATTCAGAATGGCGCGGACCTATCGTGCTGGCAGTGAGTGTATTCATGTTGTTCTACATCTTTGTAGCCACACTGCTGAGCAACATCATTCTGAGGGTTGTGCCAACGACTATCCGTCGTTTTTTCCCGAGGTTTGCACAGAAGTTTGAGACCAAAGTGATGAAAGGCTGGCTGAACTTCGACAACGAAGGCTACAAGCAACAACGCGGCATCATAATCCTGGCCTTGGGTGTCGCCATCTTTGCCATTGCAATCACTATCGCAAACCAGTTCATTTCGCTCAACCTCTTCATCATGGCATCGAAGCTGATGATAAACTTCGCATGGTTGTTTGAGGCGATACTCATCTCGCTGCTCATAAGGCTGAAGCCATGGCAGACAGGCTCTGGAGTAGCTATCTACATGCCATTCATCTGGATGGCACTCGTCATCATCATCTTCCGCATAGTGCTGATACCAAACAACCTGGTCAACCTCATCTGCCCTCCAATCATACTCACGTTCACCATCTGGCAGTATTTCAGCATCATGCGCAACAAGGGCAAACTACCATTCATCGACCTTGTCTATTCGAGTGTGTCGCTTGTGGTGCTGGTCATCTCGTGTGTATGTTCATGGATGGGATACACGCTGATGGCCGTTCAGGTCATCATCTGGTGGACTTTCCTGCTGGCAGCCATCGAGACCATCAACTGTATATACGACCTGCTCAACAAGTATGAGCGGCGGATACTGGTGGCTCAAATCATAAAAGACGAGCCTACCCTCTCAGGCAAGCGCCGGCTCATACTCCAACGTGATAACGGCGAGCTCGACAAAGCCATGGGCAAGGGCCGTTACATCCACAAGACATGGATATTCGACTTCATCGAGAAGACCATAGTCCCGATGTCCACCGTGGGTGCTGTGATTACCAGCTTCTACTGGGCAGCCGACATATTCGAGATGACAGCCGCATGTACCGAGCTTTTCACTCGCATCATAATCAACGAACCGAAGTACATACAGCTGTCGCTGGTCAAGCTCGCGATGGTGATTGCACTCTACTTCCTGTTCAAATACTTCAACTATGCCACCCACTCGCTCTACTACATGTTCCGCCAGAGACATGCC
>CAMHPM010000052.1 GCA_946187025.1 uncultured Prevotellaceae bacterium | reverse complement strand
CGAGAGTGGGGTATGATCCCACGACCTCCGGATTATGAATCCGACGCTCTAACCAACTGAGCTATCTCGCCATCATTTTTCGTTTGCGGGTGCAAAGGTAGTAAATAATTGTCAACCCGCAATTGATAATTGATGTTTTTTTATGCAAAGCGGTGTTTTTTTTTGATTTCAGGCCTGTTTTTGTGAGAAAACGGGGGTGAATGGGCAAAAAAATGCGGATGAGTGTGCATGAACAATATTTTATTATTAACTTTGCAGAGACTTGAAACCTATAACACATTATTAACATATAAACGAATACAACAATGAAAAAAGTAACACTCAACAACAGCATGATGCGAGTCGTGGGAGCAATCCTGATCAGTTTGTTCAGTTCGTTTGCAGCCTTCGCCCAGGAGGTGGTACCCGAAGAGAAGCCACTGCTCACACTGGCTTGTATCTCCGACATTCACACTGAGCGCGGTTTGATTACCGACATCAACAACATCAAGCTTCGCGGCTCGTTCACACAGACGCTGCGTCGCATTCGCCAGGAAGAGAATATCGACGTGATGTTGCTCGGAGGCGACTGCACGAGCGACGCTACCATTCCGATTGAAAACTGGGAAAAGGTGCGCAAACTCATCGTTTCCTATACCCGCACCGCATTTGTGTCGCGCGACAACACGCCTGTGATATACGTCACCGGCAACCACGACTACGAAGTGGCCAACTGGTATGACCTGCCTAAGAACTACAACGCCGGCGACTACTACTCGTTCCCGATGAAAGACGACATAGGTGTGCTGACCGAAGACGAGGCATTCTATGAAGAGGCCGAAAATGCCGACAAGCCAAAGATGACGATGCTGGCAGCCTACCACTACGTCATCCACGGATTTGATTTTGTCATCCTCAACTGCGGTAAGTTCCAGTTCAAGGATGCCGGCTACTACGAATATTCGGTGGAGTCGGTGCAGTGGGTGGCCGACAAACTGGCCGAGATTTACGCCGACAACCCCGACAAGACTGTGTTCTTCGCACTGCACATCCCATTCAGCGACTCCAACAGCATACGCTCGGCATCGAAAGGCATCGTGTCGTCGCCAGGCGAGAAACTATTGAAAGCCACCCTGAGCAAATATCCGAACCTCATCATGCTCTACGGCCACGACCACGGAGGCGACAAGGCATATACCCGTGAAAAGACCTCACAGCGTGTGACACACTACAACACCGAAGGCAAGGTGATATCGACCATCGACGACACACATGTAGATGGTGTGGCCGAAGGTGAAGAGACAGAACCGGAAGCGAGCACCAACGTGTTCTACTTCAAAAGTGCAGACAACGGCATGTATATCGGATATGACAACTACAACATTGCAGCCATCAGCACACCAAAAGCAGTGACAGTGACCACTCAGACGGACGGAACACTCTTCTTCAACATCGAGGGTACCAACCCATCGGGAGGAAGTCCAAACAACTTCATCCACATCGGCAGCAACGGCTACTACTCGGTGGGCGATGCCACAGGCCTCTACCTGTATGAGGTACCGACCGACGGCGACGGAACGACTGCCACACTTGCAAGTATGCCGGAAGTGGGACACTCATACATGATTGTAGGCGAAAAGAGCGGCAAATGGTATGCACTGAGCAACACACTCTACAACGCAGGTGGAAGTGGCCAGCGTATGCAACGCACCGAAGTGACCCGCTCGGCCGACGGAGCCTCGGTTACACTTGAAACGGCCACCACATCCATCGTGTGGAAAGCAGAAGCAGCAACCCAATCCGAACCGGTTCAGGAGACATCGTCGTGGAGTGTATGTAATGCTGCGTCGGGCAAATACCTGGGCTTCAACACCGCCAACATCTCGGCTGTAGATGCAGCAACAGAAGTATCGTTTACACCAAGCAGCGTATTGCCAGGCTCATGGTCGGTGAGCGTCAGCGGTAGTGCATCAGAAGCAAACGGCAACTTCCTTTATTCTGGGTCATCGGGCCGGTTCTCGGCCAACAGCAATCCATGTCCGGCCCTTCTGTATCATGTCACCCAAATGGACGACAGCGGCATCAAGGGTGAACTGGCCGACGGCATTGTCAGCGGCGAGAAATACATAATCGTCGTGCGCAACAACAACGACCAAAGCAAATACTATGCACTCACCGACGAAGTGTATAACGGCAACCGACTGGTCGGACTCCTCGTCACCCTCAACGGCGAGAATGTAAGCCTCAGCGCCACCGACACACGAGCCGTATGGACCATCTCCGAATACAAGGCCGAAGCTGGCAACGAAGGCACCCCGAGCTTCTTCTCAGCATACATGGGTTCGATGCGTTACTACTACAACACCATCGACCCGGGCGACATGCCGACCGAGACACCAAACATCGTACAGGCTCTCATGGTGTATGTGTATAAGGACCGTGTGGAACTTCACATGAAGAACTACAACAAGTATGGCACAATCAACGGCATCACCGTCAACCAGTATCTCACTCCATACATATCATACCGCAAAGTAGAAGACCCGCTTCCCGACGACATAAACACAACCAAACTGGCCGATTGCTATTTAGAGACCTACCAGGCATACGACCTCATGGGTCGCCCAGTAGATAATCCGACAAACGGACTCTACATCATAAACGGGAAAAAAGTGCTGGTTAAGTGAGAGCAGAACAAAGTTCACTTTAGTTTTGCCGAACGTGAAGCACTAAGACGTTAGTCAAAGTGCTGGTTAAGTGAGAGCAGAACAAAGTTCACTTTAGTTTTGCCGAACGTGAAGCACTAAGACGTTAGTCAAAGTGCTGGTTAAGTGAGAGCAGAACAAATAGGTCATTAGCGTTATTTACCATTTACCGTTTGCCGTTACTATTCCGCAAGGATGCTTAATAGTAATGACAAACGGTAAATGATTTTTGGCGCAAACTGATTCTTAGTGGAAGAACATATAGCTGATGATGATTGCAGCAACGATACCGGCTAAGTCGGCCAGAAGACCACATGTCACCGCGTGGCGTGTCTTACGTATTGCCACACTGCCGAAATAAACGGCAAGAATATAGAACGTGGTATCTGTCGAGCCCTGGAACACACACGACAGGCGTCCCACAAACGAGTCGGCACCATATTGTTGCATGGCATCAACCATCATTCCACGTGCCCCGCTGCCGCTCAGCGGTTTCATCAAGGCTGTAGGCAACGCAGCAACAAAGTCGGTATCAAGTCCACACTTGCCGACAATCCACCCTATCCCGTCAATCACATAGTCCATTGCCCCCGATGCACGGAATACGGCAATACCCACGAGTATCGCAACAAGATACGGAATGATTTTGATGGCGGTGGTAAATCCATCTTTTGCACCATCGATGAAAGCATCATACACATTTATGTGCTTCAACAAGCCCGACAGGATAAAGATCATGATGATGACAAACAAGGTAATGTTAGCAAACTGAGTTGAGAAATCGTTCATTGCATCGGCCGACATCTTGCTCAACCCCCAAATGGCGCCAGCGACCAACAAGCACAGTGTGCCGAGAAACAAGATGAGAGTGCGGTTGAAGAGGTTGATGCGCTGTATGATGCTGGTTACCACCAGACCTGCCATTGTGCTGAAGAAAGTGGCAAGCAGAATCGGCACAAATACATCGGTCGGCTGCGCAGCACCCATCTGTGCACGAAACACCAATACGCTGACCGGTATAATCGTGAGGCCTGAGGTGTTGAGCACCAAGAACATAATCATAGGATTTGATGCCGTGTCCTTCTTTGGATTTATCTCCTGCAGCTGTTCCATTGCCTTCAATCCCATTGGTGTGGCAGCATTGTCAAGTCCCAGCATATTGGCCGATATATTCATAAAGATGGTACCCATCACCGGATGCCCCTTCGGTATGTCGGGGAAAATCTTGGTCAGCACAGGCGACAGCAGTCGCGAAGTGAAGGCAATAAGTCCCCCACGTTCGCCAATACGCATAATACCCATCCATAACGACAACACACCAGTGAGGCCCAACGAGATTTCAAAACCAGTCTTTGCCGAACTGAACGTGGAATCCATTATTGCAGGAAATACCTCTGTGTCGCCAAAACCGATGAGACGAACGAGCGAAACCACAAATGCTATCACGAAAAAAGCAATCCAAATATAATTAAGTGCCATGTTTTAATATTATTTAGCTGTTAACGAAACTGCCTTCCTTAGGCGGTGCAAAGTTAGCAGTTTTGAGCGAAAAGTGAAAAGTGGAAAGTGAAAAATCAGTGTAAGCACACCTCTTTTCATGTGTATTGCTGCAACTTTTCACTTTTCACTTTTCGTTTTTCACTTATAATAGCTACCTTTGCAGTCGATTATGCGCATAGTCAAGAAACTCGACATATACATACTGAAGAATTTCATCACACTGTTCCTCGGTACGTTCTGCATCAGCCTATTTGCAGTGATGATGCAGTTCTTGTGGAAGTTCATGGACGAGCTGGTGGGAAAAGGCCTTGGATATGATGTAATAGCCAAGTTCTTCTTCTATGCAGCCGAGACTCTCGTTCCCATAGCTCTCCCGCTGGCCATCCTGTTGGCATCGCTCATCTCGTTCGGCAACCTTGGCGAGCGGCTTGAGTTGCTGGCCATAAAGGCAGCTGGCATCAGCTTGTGGCGCACTATGCGCCCGTTGCTCATCGTCATGATGATGCTGGCTGGTGTGTCGTTCTACTTTCAAGATGTGGTGACTCCCAACGCCGAGAACCAGATATTGCTCTTCCGCTATTCCATCATGCAGAAATCGCCCGAGGTGGATATACCCGAGGGTGTATTCTACGACGGCATAAGCGGCATCAACCTGTATGTGAAACAGAAGAACAAAGAGACAGGTATGCTCTACGATGTCGTCATCTACAACATGAGAGACGGAATCGACAACGTACACATAGTCTTGTCCGACTCGGCACGCCTCGAATCGAGTGCCGACAAGCAGTTCCTGTTGCTCCACCTCTACAGCGGCGAGCAGTTTGAGAACCTGCGTTCATCGGCCTTGCTCACAAAAAACGTGCCTTACCGGCGGGAGACATTCGTAAGGCAAGACCTCCTCATCGACTTCGACACCAACCTCAACATGGCCGACAACGAGACATTCTCGGGTGCAGCCAAGACGAAGAAAATGGACCGTCTGCTGTCCGACATCGATTCGCTCCAACAAGATGCCGACAGCCTTGGACGCAATTACTACCAAGACATGAAACGCGGTGTGCTATATGTATATCGCATGGATGAAGTCGATAAAATAGACAGCATCAAGGCCTCAGGGGCATATCAAGCAGTAGATATCGACACCCTGTTTGCCCACATGAAGACATCGGAACAGATGGCAATAGTGAGGGCAGCCATCAACCGAGTACAACAGCAACAGATGGACGTGGAATTCAAGACCGGCATCATGAATGCCCAGGACACCGAAATACGCAACCATCAGATGAAGTTCTGGGAGAAGATAACACTGGCACTTACATGTCTTGTGTTCTTCTTCATCGGGGCGCCGCTCGGAGCCATTATCCGCAAGGGTGGCCTGGGCTTGCCGGTAGTGGTGGCTGTAGTCATCTTCATCGCATACTATATAATCAACATCGGAGGTCAGAAGATGGCAAAGGTCGGTACCGTTCCGGTCGTTGTAGGTATGTGGATGAGCACCGTGATACTGGCACCTATCGGAGCGTTCCTCACTATAAAATCGAACAACGACTCCGTAGTGTTCAACATCGATTCGTACAAAGCATTCTTCAACCATCTGCTCGGAATACGCCAGAAACGACATATATCACGAAAGGAAGTCATCATCTACGACCCCGACTACGACTCAGTGTCCCTGCGCCTGCAGTCGTTGGCCGAAGCCGCCAATGCCTATCGCCGGAAATGGAAGCCATGGCTCCTGCTGAGGATATTGAAGGAGACCATTTGGTATCACGCCGACCCACAGCTGCAAACCATTTGCAACGAAATCGAAGGATGTGTAGAAGAACTCTCCAACAGCAAGAACCGGCACATACTGGCACATCTCAACCGAATGCCGATTATACATCAGGAACCTCGATTCCACAATCGGCTGCGCCGCGAACTACGCACCACCGTATCTACATGTAACGATCTGTTAACAGAAATAAGACAAATGCAATCAGCACAATGAATACATTCAGTACAATAGAAGAAGCAATACACGACTTCAAGCAAGGGAAATTTGTAATCGTGGTTGACGACGAAGACCGCGAGAACGAAGGCGACTTCATCACTCCAGCCGAACTGATAACGCCCGAGAAAGTGAACTTCATGCTACGCGAAGGTCGTGGGGTGCTATGTGCACCAATCACCATATCACGCGCCAAGGAGCTGGGATTGCCTCATCAGGTCGATCACAACACCTCCATGCTCGGCACACCATTCACTGTAACCGTCGATAAGCTCGATGGCTGCACCACAGGGGTATCGGCATCCGACCGCGCAGCAACCATCAAGGCACTGGCCGACCCTGCATCCACGCCCGACACCTTCGGACGCCCAGGACACATCAACCCACTCTATGCACAAGACGGCGGAGTTCTGCGTCGGGCCGGACACACCGAGGCAGCCATCGACCTGGCACGACTGGCAGGAATGCAACCCGCAGCTGCACTGATCGAAATACTCAACCCCGACGGAACCATGGCACGACTGCCACAGCTGAAGGAGAAAGCCGCAGAACTCGGCATGCGCCTCATACAGATAAAAGACATCATCGCCTACAGGCTCGAACGCGAATCGCTGGTAGAGCGAGGCGTCGAGGCCGACCTGCCAACCGACTACGGACACTTCCACATCATCCCGTTCCGCCAGAAGAGCAACGGACTTGAGCATGTGGCACTCATCAAGGGCACATGGCAGAAAGACGAGCCAGTGCTCGTGAGGATGCACTCTTCATGTGCCACCGGCGACATCTTCGGCAGCAAACGCTGCGACTGCGGCGACCAACTGCATCGCTCCATGCAACTCATCGAGAAGGAAGGCAAGGGATGCATCGTCTATCTCATGCAAGAAGGCCGTGGCATTGGACTCATGAACAAGATAGCCGCATACAAACTGCAGGAGCAAGGACTCGACACCGTCGATGCAAACATCCATCTCGGCTTCGACCCCGACCTGCGCGACTACGGAGTAGGTGCACAGATTCTGCGCGACCTGGGTATAAGCAAACTACGACTCATAACCAACAACCCTGTGAAGCGAGTCGGACTCGAAGGCTACGGATTGCAGATTGTGGAGAACGTGCCTATCGAAATCACGCCCAACCAATACAACGAATACTACCTGCGCACCAAGAAAGAACGTATGGGACACCTGCTCCACCTCTGACAATAGTGATAAGTGGAAAGTGATAAGTGAATAATCTAAGATACCCATCCCGAGCTATCATTCGTCCCTTTAACTTCCCTTTAACTTCCCTTCAATTGTTAATTGTTAATCGTCAAATCGTAAATACAATAAAAAAATGGAACTATCATCACGCCTGCAACGCCTGCAGCCATCAGCCACCCTCGCTATGTCACAACGCAGCAGCGAGCTCAAGGCACAAGGCATCGACGTAATCAACATGAGTGTGGGTGAACCCGATTTCAACACCCCCGACCACATCAAGCAAGCCGCACACGAGGCAATCGACCAGAACTACTCGCGCTACAGCCCTGTACCCGGCTATCCCGAACTGAAGCAAGCCATCGCCGACAAGCTTAAGAACGAGAACGGCCTCACCTATCAGCCGTCGCAGATACTCTGTTCAAACGGAGCCAAGCAGTCGGTATGCAACACCATCATGGCACTCATCAGCCAAGGCGACGAGGTTATCATACCAGCTCCATACTGGGTGAGCTACCCACAGATGGTGCTCCTGGCCGAAGGCACACCCGTATTCGTAGAGGCAACCATCGAGCAAAACTTCAAGATAACCCCCGCACAGCTCGAGGCAGCCATCACCCCACGCACCAAAGCCCTCATCCTCTGTTCGCCGTCCAACCCTACAGGCTCAGTCTATAGCCGTGAGGAACTCGAAGGACTGAAGAACGTGCTCGTTGCCCACCCTGGCATCATAGTCATTGCCGACGAGATCTACGAGCACATCAACTATGTGGGGCATCACGAATCTATAGCACAGTTTGACGACATCCGCGACCGTGTGGTCATCATCAACGGAGTGAGCAAAGCCTACGCCATGACCGGATGGCGCATCGGTTTCATAGCAGCCCCCGACTGGATAGTGAAAGCCTGCAACAAACTGCAAGGACAATACACCAGCGGCCCGTGCAGTGTGAGCCAGAAAGCCGCCGAGGCAGCCTACCGCGGACCGCAGCAATGCGTTGAAGACATGCGACAGGCCTTCGAGCGTCGCCGCAACCTCATCGTGCGCCTGGCAAAGGACATACCCGGACTTGAAGTCAACGAGCCTCAGGGCGCATTCTACCTCTTCCCTCGTTGCTCAGCATTCTTCGGCAAGAGCGACGGCACACACACCATCAACACCAGCACCGACCTCGCAATGTACCTGCTCGAAGTTGGCCACGTGGCCACCGTCGGCGGCGACGCCTTCGGTTCGCCTCAGTGTTTCC